>VMCO01000073.1 GCA_008081325.1 Flavobacteriaceae bacterium | reverse complement strand
AATTACATCAATCAAGTTGATGGTTTTGGAGGAAATATATTAAACGAAACTGTTCAGACCGAAAATGAAATTGCCGATGATGTAAATAGAGAATATAATTTTAACTATGAAACAAATTTTGACGATACCGGACATAAATTAACAGTTGATTTACAAGTTGATAATTCGGAAGATTATGAAAATGGAAATGTTCTTAGAGATGATTTTTTAGATGAGGTCATAAATACAAAAGAAGAAAGTAATTCCTATTTAATTAAAGCTGATTATGTGTATCCTATCGGGGAAAATAAGCAATTTGAAGCCGGAATTAGAATAAGTGAAGATGACGATATAACTGATTACAAGGTTTTTGAAAATATTGATTCAGAAATAATCGAAGATTTGGATCAAAGTAATATTTTTCAATACAAGGAACAAATTAATGCACTATACTCACAATATGGAGTAAAAGTTGAGGATAAATACTCTTTTCTTATAGGGTTAAGAGTTGAAAACACTGTTAAAGATATTAATCAGTTAACCACTCAAGAATTTATAAATAAAAATGAAACTGGACTATTTCCAACATTTAATTTTGGTCTTGAACTTGATGAGAATGAGACTTTAACTTTTGGTTACAATAGAAGGATTAGAAGACCTTGGTCCAGGTTTATCAATCCATTCCCTTCAAAGACTAGCCCTATTAATATTTTTAGAGGTAATCCTGATTTAAATCCTACATATTCAAACAATATTGATATTGGTTATTTAAAAAGATTTGAATCTTCTTTTACAATTAACACATCTGCTTATTTTCAAAAATCAACCGATACATATAATTTTATCAACGAAGAAACAGGTGAAACGGTATCATTGAATGGTGTAGATGTACCAGTTGTTGAAAGATTCCCAATAAACCTATCCACAAATGAAAGATTTGGTTTCGAATTAAACCTGTCATACAGAAAAGGTAGAAAATGGAATATCAACTCAAATTTTAATGTCTACAGTAATAAGGTTGAAGGTTCTTACAATGATTTTGTTTTTGATAACGAAAGTTTGAGTTGGAGTTTTAGATTAAATAATAAACTCACACTTCCAGGAAAAATAGAATGGCAAACACGAATGAATTATAGAGGACCTGAGGAAACAGCAATAACTAAACGTGAAGGAAATTTTTCAGTTGATTTAGCCTTTAGTAAAGAATTATTCAATGATAATGCTTCTCTAACTTTTAACGTTAGAGATTTACTTGATCAAGGAGGCTGGAAAACTGAAACGTTTAATCAAACATTTTACAATGATAGTGAATACCGATGGAGACAGAGATCCTATACGCTTAACTTCACATACAGATTTAACCAAAAGAAAAATCAAAACAGAAGGCAAATGAGATCAGGTGGATATGAGGATGGTTCGTTTGACTTTTAGGATATTATTTCTTCTTTCTTTCTTGGATAAATTCTTCAATCCTTTCTTTTAATGCACCAAAAACCCAGTAGGGAATTACAAAAAGCAGAAGGACAAAGAACAGCCAGAAACCTATCGTTAAGATGGTTAAAAAAGCTAAGAAGCCTAAATATTGATCAAATTCAAACATATCTTTTCTAGTTGTTGCAAATATAGCATATAGAATTATTTATCATGAAATTAAATTGAAATAATTTTTAACATTTTAATTATTTTCCTTTGTTGAAATTACATTTTATGTATAGTTACATATAATGTGTAAATTTGTAATATAATTACTCGATATGAAATACAGAATCGAAAAAGATACATTTGGCGAAGTAAAAGTTCCTGCTGATAAGCTTTGGGGTGCACAAACTGAAAGATCAAGAAATAATTTCAAAATTGGACCTAGTGCATCAATGCCAATCGAAATAATTCATTCATATGCCATTTTAAAAAAAGCCGCTGCAATAACTAATAATTCATGTGGTGTTCTTTCTGATAAAAAGATGGAACTTATTATCCTTGCATGTGATGAAATAATCAAAGGAAAACACGATAATCAATTTCCTTTAGTGGTATGGCAAACTGGTTCTGGAACTCAAACAAATATGAACGTTAACGAGGTTATATCAAACAGGTGTCAACAACTTGCAGGTAAAGACTTAAGTGATGAAAAATACATAAAAGCCAACGATGATGTTAATAAATCTCAGTCCTCAAATGACACCTTTCCTACAGCTATGCATATAGCTGCCTATAAGGTTGTTTTTGAAAAAACACTACCCGCATTAAGAAATTTGTTAAATACTCTAAATAAAAAGTCCAAAGAATTTGAAGATATTGTAAAAATAGGTAGAACACATTTAATGGATGCCACCCCTATTACCTTAGGTCAAGAATTTTCAGCATTTTCAAAACAAATAGAGAATGGTATAACAAGTATTGAAGATTCTTTAAAGTTTATTTTAGAGATTGCTTTAGGTGGAACTGCAGTTGGAACAGGATTAAATACACCTGTTGGTTATGCTAAAAAAGTTGCTAAAATAATTTCAGAAGAAACTAAATATCCGTTTGTTAGTGCTGATAATAAGTTTGAGGCATTGTCTTCAAATGACTCCTTAGTAGGAAGTCATAATTCTTTAAAAAAAATAGCCGTTTCGTTAAACAAAATTTCTAATGACATTAGATTACTTTCATCTGGACCGAGAAGTGGTATTGGTGAAATAATATTACCAGCGAACGAACCTGGAAGCTCGATTATGCCTGGAAAAGTAAATCCAACTCAATGTGAAGCCATGTCTATGGTTTGTAGTCAAGTGATTGGAAACGATTCTGCAATTACTTTCTCAGCCAGTCAAGGTCATTTTCAACTAAATGTCTTTAAACCTGTAATAATATATAATTTTATCAACTCTTCTATCTTAATAGCAGATGCAGTCAATAGTTTTAACTCTAACTGCGTAAAAGGAATCAAGCCGAATCTTAAGTCAATAAAGAACAAGCTAGAAAACTCTCTAATGCTGGTTACAGCTTTAAATCCTAAAATTGGATATTATAAAGCAGCAGAAATTGCCAATAATGCTTACAATAATGACACTACCCTTAGAGAAGAAGCTATAAATTCAGGATATTTATCAGCAGAAGAATATGATCAGTTGGTAGATCCAAAAAACATGATTTAACAATAGTTTATTCATGTCAAAACTAATCATAAACATTAAGGAATTAATCCAGATAAGAGATAAGGAATTGTCATATATTTCTGCAAAAGAAATGAATAAGCTACCATCAATAAAAAATGCTTATTTATTAATTGATAACGGCTTAATCTCAGAATTTGGAAAAATGTCAGAAATTTCAAATTTTAAAAACATTGAGATTATAGATGCAAAAAATAAATTTGTTTTGCCTTGTTGGTGTGACTCTCACACACATTCAGTTTTTTCAGGAAACAGATCAGATGAATATTTACAGAGAATTCAAGGAGCATCCTACCAAGAAATAGCGAATAATGGAGGCGGAATTTTAAAATCTTCAAGACAAATCAATTCTGTTTCAGAAGATGTATTATTTTTTGAGTCGAAAGAAAGAATTGAAGCATTAATCAAATATGGAACCGGGTCACTAGAAATAAAATCTGGATATGGCTTAAACTATGAAGGTGAATTAAAAATGTTAAGGGTTATTAATAGATTAAAAGAATCTTTACCAATCGAAATAAAATCAACATTTTTAGGTGCACATGCTATTCCAAAAAATTATAAAAAAGAAGATTATTTTAAAGTGGTAGTCAACGAGATGCTTCCTGATTTTGCTGATGATCAATTAATCGATTTTGTAGATATTTTTTGTGAGAAAAACTACTTTGATGATGAGGATACAAGAATTCTTTGTGAAAAGGCAGCAGAATTGGGAATACCTTCTAAAATTCATGTGAATCAATTTAATTCAATCGGAGGTATAAAGGCTGGGGTTGAATGTAAAGCATTAAGTGTTGATCATTTAGAGGTGATGAATAAAAATGATCTAAACTTGCTTAAACAAGGTAAAACAATGCCTGTATTGTTACCAGGATGTTCATTTTTTTTAGGAATAGATTATGCTAACGCAATAGATTTATTGTCTAACGGAATTCCCTTTGCTATTGCTAGTGATTTTAACCCCGGATCTTCTCCTTCAGGAAACATGAATTTTATTTTATCCCTTGCATGCAATAAGTTGAAGTTAAGCACCGAACAAGCGATTAACGCTGCCACCTTAAACGGAGCTTATGCAATGGGTGTTTCTCAGACTACTGGGTCAATTACTAAAGGAAAAGCTGCTAATATTATTATAACTTCTGAAATAAATTCAATTAACGATCTACCTTATTTTTACGGGGATAATTTAATTGATAAAGTATTAATAAACGGTAAAGAATTTATTTAGATAAAATTTTATCAACCAATGATAAAATCTCTTTTTCCTCCAAAATTGTTTGGTCAATTATTTTTTTTCCGCTTGCAATAATATCCTTTACATAAACTTTATCATTAAGATCATTACAATTTATTCTAACATTTAAAAAAGCACCATTAATTGCAGCCTTAACACAATGTATAGCTACTCCAACATCAGTAATTGAATTTGGGTTTCCATTTAATGCCATTTTTTTAATGATATCTATTGAATCAAATGAGACTTTCATTATTTTGAATGGGATTTCAATTGCATTTTTGGTTGCGATCTGAATATGATCTTCTCTAACCTTTTTCTCATCATCTGAATTTTTTGGCATCGAGTAAGCTTGCATTATAGAATTAAAAGCATCTGTATCTTCATCAACTAGGTCAATAAGTTTATTTTGAATTGTCATACCATTTTTTCCAATTTCAGAAAAATACTCCCATTTATCATCCCAGCCTCTTTTATGAGCTGATAAATTTGAAACCATTACAGCTAGAGAAACACCTAATGCTCCGCAGTAGGCAGAAATTGACCCACCTCCAGGTGCTGGTGATTCACTTGATGTTATATTAGCAAAATCAATTAATGATTTATTTGATAATTTTCGGTTTTTTTCATCAATCATATATTCAATAATTCTTGACTTAGGGTCAAAAGGGGCTAATTCATCCAATCCAAGTGACTTTACTGCTATATGTATTATATCGCTTTCGGGAATTGCGTTTGATCTTTTTTGCTTATTTAAGTAATATTTTCCTGCATCAATTAACACTTTTTTAGGGACTAAGCCTATCAACTCAGAGCCGGTAACCCTCATTCCTCTAATTTGTGCTCTTTCACATGTTTTATCAAAAACTTCATGCAAAGGAGTAGTGTTAATATTTGTGATATTATATGAAATTTGTGCAATTCCATATTCATCAATAAACCATCCAATTCCTTTTAAATTCTTAAAATAACCTGGTGTTCTTCTAGGATTTCCGTTTTCATCTTTAAGAATTTTGCCGGTTAGCCTATCTCCTTCTCTTTTGATCCTTCCAGCTTCTCTAAGATCAAAAGCCACAGAATTTGCTCGTCTTGTTGATGTTGTGTTTAAATTAATATTGTAGGCAACTAAAAATTCCCTCGCACTTATTGCTGTAGCACCTGATTTTTTTACTTCATCGTTAAATTTTGATGGACCATAATCAGGTTTCCAAAGTTTATCCCCTAATTTATTTTCTAAGCCCTCATATTCCCCAGATCTACAATTTGCCAAATTCTTTCTTTTGTCTTCTTTTGCAGCATATTCGTAACAATAAACTGGAATAGAAAGCTCATTACCAACTCGTTCTGAAAGCTCATGAGCTAGATCAACTGTTTCTTCCATTGAAATTCCAGAAATTGGTATTAAAGGACATACATCTACAGCTCCCATCCTAGGGTGTTCACCAGAATGAGATCTCATATCAATTAATTCTTTTGCTTTGGAAATTAGACTAAAAGCTGCGTCAACTATTATTTCAGCATCCCCAACAAATGTTATAACCGTTCTGTTTGTCGCTTTTCCAGGATCAACATTTAACAATTTAATACCCGGATATTTTTTAACTACATCAACTATTTTATTGATTACTGACTGGTTATTTCCTTCAGAGATATTAGGAACACATTCAACTATTTTTTTCATTATAATTTTGTAATATTTCTTAAAGATATTAATATTAAGTAATAATAAAAGATGTGGAAGTAAATATTATAAATTTTCAAAATAAGTATAAAAAATGCTTTTTTGATTTGAATATTGAATGGTTAAAACACTTTTTTGAGGTGGAAGAATATGATCATAGGGTACTATCAGACGCAAAAAAATATATAATAAACAAAGGAGGTAAAATATTCTTTGCCAAAATAGAAGATAAAATTATTGGAACCGTTGCTCTAATGCCAACTAAAAATAATCTTATTTATGAGCTAACCAAGATGGCAGTTAAGCCTGATTATAGAAATAAAGGAGTTGGAAAAAAATTATTAAAAAAATGCATAGAATATGCTTATTCTAAAAATTATAAATC
>VMCO01000190.1 GCA_008081325.1 Flavobacteriaceae bacterium | reverse complement strand
TTCCAAGTAAAGGAAGATTTTTGGAATAATATTTCTCTAAAAACTCTACAATTTCTAAGGGTTCAGGAAGTCTTCCTTCACCAGAAAGTCCACTGGCTAGTTCACCAAAAGCAGGAGGTATTAGAATATTTCCGAATGATAAAAGCTTGTTTATTGACTCTTTTGTAGATTGGTGTTTATACATATCCAAATCCATTGCCGGAGCAAAAAAAGTTTTAGATTTACAGGATAAATAAACCCCCAAAAGCAGATTATCACAGTTACCGTTAGCCATTTTAAATAAAGTATTCGCTGTAGCTGGACATATTAACATAAAATCAGCCCACAAACCTAATTCAACGTGATTATTCCAGACTCCGTCTTCGTCATCTGACTTAAAGGAAGAATAAACAGGATTTTTAGAAACTGTGGATAATGAAAGAGGAGTCACAAAGTCTTTTGCAGAGTCGGTCATAACGACTTTAACATCTACACCTCTTTTAACAAGACATCTAACTAAATTTGGAGTTTTATAAGCAGCAATACCACCTGAGATTCCTAGAAGTACTTTTTTACCGCTTAGAACAGACATTTTACTCTTCTATTTCTTCTTTACTATCTCTATGATATACTTTATCGTCTAACCATTCTTGAATAGCAATTGCATGAGGCTTAGGTAATCTTTCATAAAATTTTGAGACTTCAATTTGCTCTTTATTTTCAAAGATTTCCTCTAAACTATCGTTGTAAGTTGCAAATTCTTCTAATTTTTCAATCAGTTCCTTTTTAACATCACCTTTTATCTGGTCTGCTCTTTTAGAGATAATTGAAATTGCTTCATAAATATTTTGAGTTTCAT
Organism: Flavobacteriaceae bacterium; assembly: GCA_008081325.1. Classification (GTDB taxonomy): domain Bacteria; phylum Bacteroidota; class Bacteroidia; order Flavobacteriales; family Flavobacteriaceae; genus MED-G13. Next base: position 5,716 of record VMCO01000190.1, on the reverse strand, counting down.
TTTCAATCTCATCTCTATTATAAGTTTTAGTTGTTTGAGCAGCATTTGTGTTTTTGATATCCATTTTATATAAAATTAAATATTATTTATTTCCGTTAATTCTGACATTTTGGTTTCCATTTCTACCAAAAATTCAGATTCATTGTAATTATTTATAAATGAGTTAAAGTAGCTAACTGCATTTTCAATTCTTTCTTTTTGTCTCCAAACTACACTGTTTATTGCTAGTTTATATGCAGAATCAAACCTATAATACATTGCTTTTTCTCTTAAATCTGAACCAGGAAAATCAATTAGAAAATTCTCAAATGATTTGATAGCAGCTTGATAGTCAGTAAGAACATTGTATTGTAATGCAATATTAAACTCTTTTAATTCTAATCTGTAGTCTAAATCAAAAATTAAAGTATTTGCATCTTCTATATAATCAGACTCTGGAAAGGCGTTAATAAATTCTTGTAGCTTATCAATTGCTATTTTGGTATCATCTGAATCTTTAGAATATATAGGAGCCATTAAATAATAACTTTTAGCTCCAAGAAAAGCCATCTCCTCAACTTTTTCACTGTCCGGATATGAATTAACAAATCTTTCCATTTGATATGATGAGCTATTATAATCTTTGGTGTTGTAAAAACACATAGCTTGCATGTATGTAAGTTTTTGAGCCTGAGGTTTTCCTCTGTATTGGGGCAATATTTGAGCAAATAGTCTAGATGCTTTTGAATATTTTTCAGCGTCATACAATTCTGTTCCTAGGTTAAATTTTACAGAAACCTCATCTGAATTTAAAGCCTTTTGGTATTCTCCACAACTATAGCTAAAAAACAATATCGATATGAAATAAATTAATTTCTTCATGTGTAAATTGGATGCCAAAATTATGAATTTATTATGGATAATAAAACTTAGTTAACCAATCTTCTTTAATCCTGTTAAATATTTTTCTAATTCTTTACCAAATATATCAATGAAATTTGGACTTATATCGATAATAATATCATTCAAATTTTGATTATGATTTGATAAACCTACCTTAAAATTTGCTTTTGAACATGCTGTTGCATAATTAAGCTGAAGGTTATCTTTTTTATAATAACTTATTAATACATCAAATTCGCTGTCAATAAACTCTTGCAAATCTAAATTATTTATTAGGCCATTCCAACCAAAATCCTTCTTTTCAAAATATGAATCCCAGTGGTTTAATTTAGTATCGTTTTCAGAAAGAAATGCAATAAATTTAATTTTATTTTCATTGACTCCGTAATTTTGAAATATTTCTCTAAGTCTATCATAATCTTTAAATTCTCCAATATTTAAAATTATTCCAACAGTCTTAATTTTATTATTATTTATTGACGTAGACCTACTCTCTAATGCTTTATTTATAAACTTTTTATTTGATCTGTCTTTGAAGAATTTTATAAACATAGTAAGATGTAGTTAAAACAAAAATAACTAATTTAACTTTGTTTTTCAATATGAGAATTTATTACAAACATATAATATTATTATACCTAGTTTTAGTTGGTTGTAAAAACAATCCTAACCAAGAAAATTATAACCAAAACATTGAGATAGATCAGCAAATTTTAAGTGACTCAACAATCGTCAAATACTATCAACCGTTTAAAAAAAATTTAGAAGAGTCTCTTATGAATAAACCAATTTCATATTCATTTGATACTTACAAGAAAAATGATGGTGAATTAAATAGTACTTTAAGCAACATGTTTGCTGATGCAACATATGAAATGTCAAATCCAGTTTTTAATGAAATATCTGGTAATAATATTGATATCGTTCTGCTAAATAATGGTGGAATCCGTTCAATAATTTCTAAGGGAAATATCAGCGAAAAAACCGCATTTGAATTAATGCCTTTTGAAAACAGTATAGTTGTTTTAGAATTAAAGGGGCAATCAATTAATAAAATGGTTGAATATTTAAGAAAAGTAAAGTTACAACATCCAATTAAAGGATTACAGATTACTTTGAATAACGATTACTCTGTAAATGAGGTAAGCATTAATGGTAGTAATATTATGAAAGAAAAAAAATATTATGTAGCTACAACAGATTATTTATTAGATGGTGGTGATAAAATGTATTTTCTAGGTGAAACTTTAAAAACTACTGATATTAACTACAAAATGAGAGATGTCTTGTTAGATTATTTTAAAAAATATGACACGCTCAAGTTAAAATCAGATAACAGATTTATAAGAATAAAATGAACAGAAAAACCTTTTTAAAGAACTCCCTATTTGGAACAGCCGGAATCAGTCTAGCTCTAAATAATTTGAGTTGTGATTCGATGAGAAGGATTACCATTCTTCACACAAATGACGTTCATAGTCATATTGAACCTTTTTCTAAAGACCATTCTGAATTTCCTGATAAAGGAGGTTTTGAACGAAGATCTACAATAATAAATAAAATCCGAAAAGAAAACCAAAATACTCTTCTGTTAGACGCTGGTGATATATTCCAAGGCACCCCATACTTCAACTTTTACGGTGGTGAGATTGAATTCAAGTTAATGAGTATGTTAAAATATGATGCTGTTACTATTGGAAATCACGATTTTGATAATGGAATTGACGGATTAAATAAACAATTACCTAATGCAACTTTCGATATAATTTCATCGAATTATGACTTTTCAAATACAGTTCTAGATTCAAAAATTAATAACTATAAAATTTATAATAAATCAGGAATCAAAATAGGAGTTTTTGGACTAGGGATTGAACTAGAAGGTCTTGTTTCAAAAGAATTGTACAAAGAAACCAAATATTTGGATCCTATTGAAATAGCTAATCATACTGCTAAGAAATTAAAAGAAATTGAAAAATGTGATTTAGTTATCTGTCTATCTCATCTAGGTTATAAATATGAAAAATTACCCAATAGAGTTTGTGATGTAAATCTTGCGAAACAAACAAAAGATATTGATTTAATTATAGGAGGTCACACACATACATTTATGAGTGAACCACTAATTACCTACAACAAAGCTGATAAAAAAGTATTAATAAATCAAGCTGGTTGTTTTGGTCTTTTTCTGGGAAGAATTGATTTCTTATTTGATAGCAATAACAATAAGATATTTAATTCAAATCTTCTAATGATTTAAACTATTTTCCGTTTTGTATTGGTTTTGAATCCGGCATTACCTTATTAAGAATGGTATATACTGGACAAAATTTGGTGAAAGGGCTTAATATCTGTAATACTGCTACCCCTACTGCTACCCAGATCCAGTCTAGGCCAAATTGATTTGCAAGTGCAATTGATCCTAGATACAACAAACCGACAATTCCATCGTGAACTCTAACTTTAATAATATCTCTTTGCTCCATAATAGTTTATTTTATTGGTTTAATGGTTAATTTATCCTAAAATAATAAATTCTGACCAGAAATTAAATTAGTTAATTCAGTCTCAGAAATTATTTTGATATTAAGTTTTTCAGCCTTTTCTTTTTTACTTGGACCCATGTTAGATCCAGCCACTAGGTAGGTTGTTTTTGATGAAATTGAAGATGATATTTTACCTCCATTTGTTTCTATAAGTTTTTTAATTTCATCTCTTGAAAAATTCGAAAAAACACCTGAAACTACAAAGGATTTACCCAGCAGTATAGAAGAAATATTTTTAGCTGAATCATCAATTTCAAATTGAATGTTATGATTCTTTAAAGAATTAATTATCTCAATGTTTTGTTCGTTTTGAGAAAATTCAATTATGCTTTTCGCTATTTTCTCACCTATTTCGTCAACTGAAATCAACTTTTCAAAATCAGAATTTAGAATATTATCAATGTTTTCAAAATGCTTTGCTAATTTTTTTGCGACAGTCTCCCCAACATATCTTATCCCTAATCCATACAATACTCTTTCAAAAGGGATGTTTTTAGAATCTAAGATTCCATTGATTAAGTTATTTGCGCTTTTTTCAGCCATTCTTTCTAGACCTACAATTTGATCAAACCTCAAATCATATAAATCAGAATAGTTATTAATAAGTCCGTTATTCACCAGTAAAGCAACAGTCTCTTGACCTAATCCTTCAATATCCAAAGCTTTTCTGGAAATATAATGTTGTATTCTTCCAATTATTTGTGGTTTGCATCCATTATAGTTTAGACAATAATGATTTGCTTCGCCTTCTAATCTCTGAAGTTTAGAGCCACATTCTGGGCAAAACTCTGGAAATTCAAATTTCTTAGAGTCAAGTGCTCTTTTAGACTTATCTACATTAGTAATTTTTGGTATTATATCCCCGCCTTTTTCGACATATACAAAATCTCCGACTCTGATATCCATACTTTCAATAAAGTCTGCATTGTGTAGAGATGCTCTTTTCACTATTGTACCTGCAAGGTTGACGGGCTCTAAATTTGCTACAGGAGTAATTGAACCTGTTCTTCCAACTTGAAAAGAAATACTATTCAATCTGGTACCAGTATTTTCAGGCTTAAATTTATAGGCCATTGCCCATCTTGGAAATTTGGATGTAAAGCCAAGAACTTCCCTCTGATAAAAATCATTTACTTTTAAAACAACCCCATCTATTTCGAATGGTAATCCAGACCTATTTTTTTCCCAGTGCTCAATAAATTCAAATATTTCATCAAGTGATGTACTATGCTTATAATTATTATAAATATTAAATCCGTAAGATTTTGCATTCTGTAGGAACTCTATATGATTATTAAACAATTTTGGGTCTTCAACTGAGTATAATAGGCATTCTAATGGTCTATTAGAAACTTCTTTACTGTCTTGAAGCTTTAAACTTCCTGAGGCCGTGTTTCTAGGGTTTTTGAATGGTTCTTCTCCATTTTCAACACGAGACAAATTAAGCTTATTAAATCCTGAAATAGGCATTACAATCTCTCCTCTTGCCTCAAATTCACCCTTAAAATCACCTCTAAGTTTTAATGGTACAGTTGGAATTGTTTTTACGTTATTCGTAACATCATCACCTTTTACACCATCTCCCCTTGTGACTGCTCTTACAAGCTCTCCTTCTTTATAGGTCAAATTAATTGAAACACCATCAAATTTTAACTCACATGTATATTCAATCTGGGTGTCGATTATCTTTTTTATTCTTTTTTCCCATTCTTTTAAGTCCTCTAAAGAATATGAATTATCAAGGGAGTACATAGGGGTACTATGTACAGATGTGATAAATGACTTCGTTACACTACCACCTACTCGTTGAGTTGGTGAATTAACATCAAAATATTCAGGATTTTCTTCTTCTAATCGTTCTAATTCTTTTAACATCATATCAAAATCATAATCTGATATTAATGGATCATCAAGAACATAATATCTATAGCTATGGTCATGAAGTTTTTTCCTAAGACTAAAAATTTTTTCTGATATATTCATTACATTTATCTAGTTACACTGTAACAAAAAAACTACTCTAAGATAGTAAATTGAAGCTCATGAATACGCTTAAAATAATTGTTTTTTTTATATTTTTTTCCCATATAAATACACTTTTTTCTCAAAAAAATAACATTATTCCAACGCCTACTGAACAAACGATTAATAGTGGTTACATGGAAATAGAAAATAGTCCTGAAATAATAGCTGATTTTGAACTTAATTCAGCTGCAACACTATTTAAAAGTGCGGTAAAAAAACTTGAATTAGCCAATGATAAACAAACAAAAAATAGAATAATATTT
>VMCO01000069.1 GCA_008081325.1 Flavobacteriaceae bacterium | reverse complement strand
AAATATTTGTAATGCATTGGGTGTTGAAACAAAAGACTTTTATGATGCTATTACTACATTTAATGGAGCAAGTAATAGACTTGAACTAGTATATAAATCTTCAGATTTAATTATTTATAAAGATTTTGCTCATTCACCCAGTAAAGTTAAAGCAACCACAGAGGCAGTTCGAAAACAATACCCTGATAAAAAGTTAGTAGCTTTTTTTGAACTTCATACTTACAGTAGTTTAAACCCAGTATTTTTAGAAAAATACAGAGATACCTTAAATCACTCTGATGAATGCTATATTTATTACTCTGAAAAAAATATGAGAATTAAAAGACTTGAACCTATTGATTCTGGGTTAATCATAAAATCATTTAATCATACATCTATGACTGTAATTGATAATTATGAAAAACTTAATGAAAAAATATATGATCTTGATTTATCAAATTCTGTTCTTTTGATGATGAGTTCTGGTAAATTTGGTGGTTTAGATTTTGATAAGATTAAAAAGACTTAGATGAAAGAGGTAAATAATTTATTTTTTGATTTAGATCATACTCTTTGGGATTTTGATAAAAATTCTGATCTAACTTTTTTTAAGATTCTTAAAAAGAACAACCTAAATATTGATGTTTCCAAATTTTTAAATAGTTATCATCCTATTAACAGAAAATATTGGGAGTTGTATCGAGAAAATAAAGTTAGTAAAGCTGATTTAAGATATTATAGGCTTTCAGATACGTTTAAAAAGTTAAATTATGACATTAATGATGATCTTATAAATCAGCTTGCAATAGATTACATAGAGCATCTTTCTGATTTTAATCATCTAATACCGGACACTTTAATTGTGTTAAATTCCTTAAAATCGAACTATAGAATGCATATAATTACTAATGGTTTTAAAGAAGTTCAAAAAAGGAAATTAGAAAAGTCAAAATTGATTCAGTATTTTGATTCAGTTACAATTTCTGAAGATGTTGGAGTAAAGAAACCTCATAAATTAATATTTGATCATGCATTAACAGCAGCAAATGCAAATGTCGAAAACTCTGTGATGATAGGTGATAATTTTAATGCTGATATTCTTGGTGCTTTGGGAGTAGGCATGAAAGCTATATATTATGACTTTCATAAAACCAACGAGCAAGAGAGAGAAAACCTGATTATTATAAAAAATCTTAAAGAACTAATTAAAATTCTGAATTAGATTCTTTGTCTTACAACTTCATAAAGAAAAATACCACAGGCAACTGACACATTGAGAGATTCAATTTTTCCATAAACAGGAAGCTTAACGGATTCATCAGAAAGGTTTAACACAGACTTACTTATTCCTTTTTGCTCTGAGCCCATAATTATTGCTACAGGTCCTTTTAAATCAACATCGTATATATTTTTATCAGATTTTTCTGAAGCTGAAACAATTGAAATATCTAAAGATTGTAAATGATAAATAGCGTCTTTAATATGATTGACTTTACAGATTGGTATATTAAAAATTGCTCCCGCACTTGTTTTTATAGTGTCTGAATTAATTGGTGCTGACGAGCTATTTTGTATGATAATTCCATCCACACCACTTATTTCAGCAGTTCTTATTATTGCACCAAAATTTCTTACATCATTTACTTGGTCTAAAATCAAAACAAATGGATTTTTTATAGCTGCTAGTTTTTCTCCGAACTGATCCATTGTAAGAAATTTTATAGGAGATATTCTTGCGACAACACCTTGATGATTTTTTTTAGACAACCTATCAAGTTTTTGAGTAGGGACATAAGAAAAGTTTATTTTATTTTTTCTGATTAAAGACTCCAATTTTCCTATTAATGCACCTTTTAGTCCTGTTTGAATAAATACCTTATCAATATCCTTGGAGGAATTAATCGCTTCAATAACGGATCTTATTCCATAAATTTCTGTGTTTTTTTCCATTATCTATTTAATTCAAATACTTCTAGTTCTGAGTTATTATTCGCAACTAATAATTTAGGATTAGTATTTCCAATGATTTTAATTGATTTAGTATTACCAGATAAATATAAACCGCTTTCATCAGGTCCTAACACAGAATAATTATTGTTTTTATCTGAAATCAATACTAAAGCAAATTGATTATCAAGTCGCGGTGTTTCTACTTCAGTATTGTAAATATTACCTCCAATAATCACATCTTCATATCCATCATTATTAATATCATATCCATCACTTGATAAAATAGGTATAGTCTGAGCTAATGGTGGCAACTTTTTCATATCAAATGTATTATCCCCTTTGTTAATTAAAATGATTGATTCAAATGTTGTTACCTTTCTTTCATAAGCATCAATAATTTCATCACCATAAATATCTTCAATAGAAGCATTTGCAAATTCTTCAAATGTTGGAATTTTTTCAGAGATAAATGGCATTTGTTGAGTTGAACACTCCTTACCTCTTAAGGGTACATAGTTGCCTTCGTATTTATAACTTAAAACTAAATCATGTGTGCCGTTACCATCAAAATCATTTCCAAATATTTTTAAGGGCTTATCAAAACTTGTCTTATATTTTGAGTTTTTACCAATATTACCAATTAAATAATCTTTTAGCCCATCATTATTTACGTCTGTTTCCAAAACATTAAACCATAAGCCATATGTATTTTCAAGATTACTTTCATTACTTACATTTCTAAATTTTCCGTTTTCATTTAAAAATAGTCCAATATTGGTCCATTCACCCACAGCTATAAAATCATTCCATCCATCATTATTAAAGTCAGTTGTAATAATCTTGTTTACAATACCAAAATTTTCAAATTCTGGAGCAATTTCATAGGTGTTGTTATAAAATTTACCTGAAATATTTTCATAAATAATTGAGGGTTCATGAATTGGGTATTTTTTTGTTTGAATCCTATTTCCTACTATTATATCTTTATCTCCATCATTATCATAATCAATGGCAGTTACTGTTTTTCCACTAATTGTATAATTTTGTAAATCTTCTTGAAAATCTCTACTGAATCTTCCTTTACCGTCATTTAAATAAATACGATCTGCTAGTTCAGCTGATCTATTATTAAATTCATTTCCACCGCTAACAACATATAAGTCCAAATCATTATCATTATCGATATCTATAAAAATTGATTCCATATCTTCATTGTTAGAATCAATTTTAAATGATTTCATTTCCTCTTCAAGAAATCCCGCATCATTTGATATGAATATTTTCGCTTCTTGTTTGTGAGAACCTCCAATGAATATATCATCCTTGCCATCGTTATTTACATCCCCAACTGTGATAAATGGTCCGAGAGTAGATTGTTTAAAGGGGAGAAGTATCTCAGTACTAAAGTCGTCAAATTCATTTTCTTTATGATGATACTCAACATAATTATTTAATCTTTTAAATATCGGATTTGATTCTTTTTTTTCAGTGTCGATTAATTTTGAATCTATTTCGTTTACTACAATAGTTTGATTAGCTTCAATTTCATATAAGACTTGTTTTTTTCCAGAGCTCCATTCAACTGTTAATGAATCGATTTTAGACACTTTTCCTAGCCCAAAGTGTAATTCATCAGTGACAGCAGATAAATAGCCTCTAACGCGCTTAGATTCCTTTATTTTAGAGCTATTTCCAAAATATATAGTTCCCTTTGCAAAGTTTTCAGAAATATTACCTTTAGTCTGAACTTTTAAATAATTTCCTAAACTATTTTCTATAGATAAATTTTTATAAATAAATGCTTCATCGTCAATATTATTCACGATGATTTCTAAATCTCCATCATTATCTAAATCTGCATAGGCTGCACCGTTTGAAAAACTTGGGTCCATTAGATTTGATTCTTCCGAAACCTCTCTAAAAGATAAATTTCCTTCGTTTTTATATAGTAAGTTTGACAACTTTTCAGATGGCAACTCATTATAGAGTCTTTTTTTTATTTCAATTGGAACTCTATTGTTATACTCTAGTTTTGTCTGATTAATTTTAATACGAGAGTCATTGTCAGATCCATATTTTCGATATCCGTTTGTAACAAATATATCTTCATTGCCATCAAGGTTATAGTCAAATATTAATCCTGCCCAACTCCAATCTGTTTTGGCTATATTAAGTTGATGTGATATATTATGATATTTGTTATTACCAAGATTTAATTGCAAGGAATTGAACATATATTGATAATGCTGATCTAATTTATTAGTTATTAGATCAAAATTAGAAGTATTCATTGACGCCATTAATGTTTTTGATCTAACATGATCGCTTGAGGCCATATCTAAAACAAAAATATCACTAAGATTATCATTATTAATATCCTCTATATCAACCCCCATTCCATAAAAAGATATTTGCTTTGTAGATTCTTGTATTTGATTAGTAAATGTTCCATCCTGATTATTTATATACATTGCATCTTTAACATAATAATCATTTGCTATATAAATATCAGGCCAATTGTCTCCGTTTATGTCACTGATACACAACCCTAATCCGAATGTTGGACTCAACAAACCAGCCTTTTCTGTAATATTTATAAATTTTCCGTCAACTTGTTCATATAAATGAGATGAGTTGTCTAGTAAAACTGATTTATCTTCATATTTTTGAAAAAATGAGATGGGATCATATCCGTAAAACTCATTTTCATTCATAACTACACAGTCTAGATCTCCATCTTTATCAAAATCAAAAAAAGCTGACTGAGTACTTATTCCATTATCATTAAGACCATATTCTTTGGCCTTTTCAGAGAAGGTGAGATCTTGATTATTAATTAATAATATATTTCCTCTACTGTCTGATTCAAACGGTCCTCCTTGAGAAATATAAATATCTAACCATCCATCATTATTAACATCAGCAAAGGTTACACCACTAGACCATTTTTTATTTTTGAGGTTAATATTACTTGGTTTAGTAATATCTTCAAATTTTAGATTACCCTTATTCAGATAAAGTTTATTTTCAGTTTGATTTGCTGTAAAGATTATATCCTTTAAACCATCATTATTAATATCGGCAATTCCTACTCCAGAACCATTATAAAAATAGTCATAATCAAATAGGTTTTCTGAAGATTCTAGGTTTGGCGTTATATTATTTGAAAAATCTATACCAGTATATTCTGAAGAAAGTTTTTCAAAGGGTGTACCTACAGATGTATCATCTTTTGATTCGCATCCAACAATTAATAACATAATCAAAAAAAATCCGCGATGGCATAATCTTCTCATGGTACAAATGTAATAAATTGACAAAAAAAAAGAGCCTTGTAATAACAAAGCTCTTTTTTTTTATTAAGTAATAAACTTATTCAGCACAAACTGCAATCGGTAATAATCCCGGTCCTGGTTCAGCACCTGAATCATATACCATAGAACCATCAGGCCCATAAACTTGGAAAGTTACCTCTCCTGGGTATGAATCTCCCAAATAAGTCCATGTAGCTGATGCAGTACCAGCAGGGATAGTAACTGTAGTAGAACCACTAAAGTTATCAGTTAAGTTTCCTGAGTTGTTAACACAACCATTAACTAAGTCACCCCATGCATTACAAAGAGTTGCATATACTATTGTACCGTCAATGTCTACTTCGATTCCACCTGGACTTTGCCATCCGTCTCCATAACTATCTTGCATTTCTACAACATAATCACCAGGAGCTGGAGAACATGTTAATAATGCATTATATTGGAATGGAGAAGAGAAAAATCCACCAGTGATAATACCTGCAGCTGAATCAGCTCCATATACTCTTCCATCAGTTAGTACAACTTCTAATTTTACTACGATAACATCACCAGGATTGTAATCAGCTGATGTTAAGCCCATAGCACTTACAGCTGCACCAAATGTCATTGCTATATCTGCTCTAGGAAGTCCTACAGGTCCAACTGTAGTTTCACTTGCAGGTATAGAATAAACAAAAGCTTCAGCTTCAGTTGTTCCATCTTCAGGAGATAAATCTCTGAACATTGCGTTTACTCTAATTTCTGATAATAAAGCTCCATCAGCTTCATCCTGCTCCTCAACAGTAGCTAAAAAAGCACTGTCAGGCTCAGATGAATTAAGAACCGAATTATCTATAGAAATTGTTCTTAATACTGCTCCAGTTTCATAATCTAACACTCCGTCAATTACGTTTTCACTATCATGACATGAGAAGTTAACTATAAATAGAGAAGCAAATAATAATTTAATTATATTTTTCATAGTTTCTATATTTTTATTAATTCTGTGGATTTACTACACCGCTATCCCAGAAGACTAGAGTATTATTGTCTTGTCTCTGTAAGATATTAGGATTAGCACTAATTTCACTACCTGGATATGTACCAGTTCTTGGGAACGGTCCAGATTCAGCATTATCCATTATACCTAAAGCGATGTGTCTTGGATGTCCAGTTCTTCTGATGAAGTTCCATGCATCATTAGCACCACCAAACATAGCAACAAAATATTGCTCTCCAAGTACGTCTAATTTATCTTTATTAGCACTTGGTGCAAATGGATCGTGTGCATTAGATAGTGGAGCAGCATCAAATTCAGCTAATTTCATAGCGATAAAGTCACTAACTTCTGTTGCAGTAGCAAAGTAGTTAGAATCAGCATCAGGATCAACAGAGCCCATAGCTAAAACTTTATTAAATGAATGTTGCATTCCAATTTCCATCATAGCTTTTGCAGTAGCTACAT
>VMCO01000159.1 GCA_008081325.1 Flavobacteriaceae bacterium | reverse complement strand
ACTTGATCACAGGAGACAATAAAATTATTTTTTTATTTGAGTATACAGATTCAATAAGATCTATTATTTGATCAGACGAATAATTAACCATTTTTTTGTTGGTAACATAACTGTAAGCTTCAGAACATCTTGAGTAAAGCAATCTTAAAAAATCATAAATTTCAGTAGTTGTTCCAACAGTAGATCTCGGGGATTTATTAACCGTTTTTTGTTCGATTGCAATAACAGGAGAAAGGCCTTCAATTTTATCAACATCAGGTCTTTCTAGTTTAGATAAAAATTGTCTAGCATAAGCTGAGAAGGTTTCAACATATCTTCTTTGCCCTTCAGCATATATCGTATCAAATGCTAAAGAAGATTTTCCGCTTCCTGAAAGACCGGTTATGACTACAAGTTTATCTCTTGGAATTTTGAGGTCTAAGTTTTTTAAATTATTTGACTTTGCGCCAAAAATTAAAATCTCGTTTGTATCGTTCATATTGCTTAAAAACCTACAGCGGTGTCATCACCTCTTTTATCAGCACCTCCTTCAAGTGTTTTGCCTTTTTTAACTAATATGCCATCAACTCTACCAATAGATCCTTTATCGGTTAACCTGTAGCCTGATTTAAGTAATTCATCTTTCACCTTGTTATTGAAATAATCAGATTCTATTCTTATAGAATCTGGCTTCCATTGATGATGAAATCTTGGAGAATTTACAGCTTCCTGCATTGTCATATTAAACTCATGTACATTTAAAATTGTTTGAACAACAGAGGTGATAATTGTTGAGCCACCTGGTGTACCTAAAGTCATATATAATTCACCATTTTTTTCAACTATCGTCGGAGTCATTGAACTTAACATTCTCTTTTTGGGTTCTATTTTATTTGCTTCACCACCAATCAAACCATACATGTTTGGGTATCCTGGTTTACTAGAAAAATCATCCATTTCATTATTCAAGAAAAAACCCAATTCATTTGAATATAATTTTGATCCAAAAGTTCCATTTAAAGTTGTAGTTACCGCTAATGCATTTCCGTATTGATCTACAATTGAGTAATGTGTGGTTTCATCGCTTTCAATAACTTGAATATCTCCGTAACCTATATTATTTGAATCAGTAGGTTGGTTAAATGAAAAGTCATTCATTCTGCTTACTAAGTATTCTTTATTAGTTAGTTTTTTCACAGGAATTTTAATAAAATCGGGATCTCCAAGAAAATGACTTCTATCTGCAAAAGATCTTCTTTCAGCTTCAACAAGTAGCTTTATATAATCTGAAGAATTGTGTCCATAATTGACCAAATCATATGGCTCAATCATTTTCATAATTTGATTAATACAGATTCCTCCACTAGAAGGAGGAGACATAGATATAATTTTTAACCCCTCGTAATTAAAAATTATTGGATCCCTCCAAACTGGTTCATATGCTTCTAAATCTTGCATTGATATTATTCCTCCGTTATTCTGAATAAATTCAACTAATTTTTTTGCAGTTTCACCTTTATAGAACTCATCTCTTCCGTTAATCATAATTTTTTCAAGAGTAGAGGCAAGATTTGGGTATTTTATAGTATCGTTGGTTTTAAAATCATTATCAAAAAGTATTTTCGATTTATTTGCAAGTTGAAAATATTTTCGATTTTCATTAATTCTATTTTTTTGATTCTCAGTGACGATTACTCCGTTTCTGGCTAAATCTATCACGGGATTAATTAACTCATCTATATCAAGAGATCCATATTTTTCATGAGCTTCAAAAACTCCAGCTATTGTGCCTGGCACTCCCACAGCTAGCCCTCCAATCATACTAAGACCTTCTATAATGTTATTATTTTCGTCTAAGTACATATCACTTGTAGAATTTATAGGAGCTCTTTCTCTGTAATCCAGCGCCCCTGTTGTTCCATCTGATTTTCTAAAAACCATAAATCCACCACCACCAATATTACCAGCAGAAGGGTATGAAACTGCTAATGCTAATTCAGTTGCAACCATCGCGTCAAATACGTTACCACCTTTTTTTAAAACTTCAACACCAATTTTACTAGCTTCTTGTCTTGCAGAAACAACCATTCCGTTCTTAGCAAGAACACCTTCGTTGTTGTTTTTACATGATAGAAAAAGAAGTAAAACAAAGCTGTATTTAAAAATGTATTTCAATGTTAATATTTTGTCCGAATTTACAAATTCAATTTTTTACTCTAGTATAATTAAAAGTATATTTGCAAAAAACAATTATAATGCCACTTATAAAATCAATTTCAGGAATTAGAGGTACTATCGGAGAAAGAAAAGGTGAGGATTTAACCAAAGAAGATATAGTGTTATACACGAGGTCATTTGTTGTTTGGCTTAAAAGTGAGAATTACATTATTAACAATAAAATTGTTGTTGGAAGAGACGCAAGGGTTTCTGGTAAAATGGTGCAAGATTTAGTTCTTGATACTTTGACTAAAATGGGAGTTAATGTGATTTGTCTAGATTTATCAACAACACCAACAGTTGAAATTGCTGTTCCTTTAGAAAAAGCAGACGCAGGAATAATAATTACTGCAAGTCATAATCCAAGAAACTGGAATGCATTAAAGTTGTTAAACAATAAAGGTGAATTTATAAACGCTAAAGATGGTGAAAATCTGTTGAAAATTGCCAATTCAAACCCTTCTGAAAATAATACTTATAAACTGGGGATAGTTGAATTTAAAGATAATTATATCGATGTTCATACCGATATGATTATTAACCTACCATGTGTTGATGTGGAT
The DNA here is from genome assembly GCA_008081325.1 of Flavobacteriaceae bacterium. Classification (GTDB taxonomy): domain Bacteria; phylum Bacteroidota; class Bacteroidia; order Flavobacteriales; family Flavobacteriaceae; genus MED-G13. Next base: position 3,942 of record VMCO01000159.1, on the reverse strand, counting down.
TTAATCAAAAGTAAAGGATTTAAGATAGTAGTTGATGCAGTAAATTCAACTGGTGGAATAGCTGTTCCTAATTTATTAAAAAAGTTAGGTGTTAATGTAGTAAAGCTTTATTGTGATCCTAACGGAGAGTTTCCACATAATCCTGAACCTTTAAAGGAAAATTTGACCGACTTATCAAAACTAGTGGTAAATGAACAAGCTGATTTGGGTATAGTAGTGGATCCTGATGTTGATCGTTTAGCTTTTGTTTCTGAAAACGGAGAAGTATTTGGAGAAGAATATACTTTAGTTGCCTGTGCTGATTATTTTTTAAAAAATAATCCCGGAAACACAGTAAGTAATTTAAGTTCCTCTAGAGCTCTCAAAGACATAACAGAATTAAATGGGTGTAATTATTTTGCAAGTGCTGTGGGAGAAGTAAATGTAGTTGAAATGATGAAAGAAAAAAATGCTGTTATAGGTGGTGAAGGAAATGGAGGAATAATTTTACCGGAACTTCATTATGGACGTGATGCCTTAGTGGGTATAGCTCTTTTTCTTACACACCTAGCTGGGTTAGATATTTCATGTTCACAGCTTAGAGATAAATACCCAAATTATTATATGTCAAAAGATAAGGTTGAATTAAGTAAGGGCTTAGATGTAGATGCAATTATCGAAAATATAAAGCTTAAGTATTCAAATCAAAAATTAAATAGCATTGACGGTTTAAAAATTGATTTTGAAGATTCATGGGTTCAGCTTAGAAAAAGTAATACTGAGCCTATTGTAAGGGTATATTCAGAGGCAAAATCTCAAAATACTGCTAATGATTTATCATCAAGATTCATTTCTGAAATTAAAAACTTTAGTTAATAAGGCTTTTTCTGTGTTTAAATCTCTTGTGAGTCCAGGTGTAGTATTCGGGTTTATTAGTTATTTGTTTTTCTAGAAGATCTATGAATTTGTCAGTAATTTCAAAATCCTTAAATTTTTTTGGTTCTTCAGTAATTGTTTTAAAGGAAACTTCATAAAAACCACGTTTAATTTTTTGTACATCCATAAAAACAACGGCCATATTGTATTTTTTGGCAATTATTTCAGCACCTACATGTATTGGAACGTAATTGTTTAAAAATTCACCCCAATAAGTTGCTTTATTCTTTCTTGGTGACTGATCAGATGCGAATCCGTATAGGTTTAATTCAGATGTTTTAGATTTTTTTAAAATTTCACGAAAAGTATCCTTAGTTGAGATTAAATCTCCGTTATATTTACTTCTGTTTTTCTTTGCCCAACTATCGAAATATTTGTTAGAAAGCTTCTTATAAATAGCATTTATCTTATATTTCGTGAATCTATCAAGGATAAACACCCATTCCCAACTACAGTAATGACCTGCAATTAATATTAAGTTTTGTTTTTTGTCATAAATTTTATCTAAGAGTTCAGGGTTTTTAAACTTGTATCTTTTTTTCATTTCATCTTCGGATATATTCATAGACTTAAAAGACTCAAGAAAAATATCAGCAAGATATTTGTAATATTTCTTTTCGATTTTGGTTCTTTCCAACGAAGACATTTCAGGGAATGCAAGTTTTAGATTTTCTCTAACAACTTTTTTTCTGTAAGAAAAAATATAATACAATACATAATACATAAAGTCTGAAAATAAGTAAAGTAATCTGAAACTCATTTTTGAAATAATCCACATAAATGGATATACAATTATGTATACTAGTAAATTCACTAAATTCCTTTGAGGCAAATATATATTATATTTGACATCATTTATATATTTTCTGTGAACTCTGTTGCAATCTTAATAATTATATCAAATATATTTTTCTCTTATAAGGGTTTCAAAAATCGTATTTTCTTTAATAGATATAAATTTAGCCCATACTATATAAAAAAAGGAGATAAAATAAGATACTTTTCATCTGGATTTTTACATGTTGATACCACCCATCTAATTGTAAATATGTTTACACTTTTCTTTTTTGTAGACTCTGTAATTTTCAGAGTTGGAGAAATAAATTTTTTGATAATTTATTTTGTTAGTTTGATTTTTGGAAATTGGCTTACCTACAGGTTTAATTCAAATAACCCAAATTATAGCGCAGTCGGAGCAAGCGGTGCTGTTATGGGAATAGTATATTCTGCTATTTTGTTAAACCCTGATATGACCTTAATATTTTTTGTTTTACCAATGCCTGGATACATATTTGGTTTAGGTTATTTGTTTTATTCGATCTATTCAATGAAAAGAGTTAATGATAATATTGGACATGAGGCTCATTTAGGTGGAGCAATTGCAGGTTTTTTCACAACAATTTTTATATCACCTATGATTGTTATAACTAATTCATTCACTGTTTTAATTCTATTAATACCTATTGTTTATTTTTACATTAAATCTAAATCGGTTTGATAAAGAATGATAATATATTGGCTTTAGCTACACCTTCAGGAATTGGGGCTATTTCTATGATAAGAGTTTCTGGACCTGAAAGTATCTCAATTGTTGATAATATCTTTTCTGGTTTTGATAATACTAAATTAATTAATCAAAAACCTAACTGTGTACAGCTTGGATACATTAAAGACAATGACAGGGTAGTTGATAAGGTGCTAATCACTGTTTTTAAAAATCCAAAATCTTACACTGGTGAGGATTTAGTTGAAATTTCATGTCATGGAAGTGTTTTTATTCAGGAATCAATTATTCAGCTTTTATTGAATTTTGAATGTAGGGTTGCAAAACCTGGTGAATTTACATTACGATCTTTTTTAAACGGTAAGATGGACTTGAGTCAGGCTGAATCAGTTGCTGATTTAATTTCTAGTAATTCTGAGGCATCGCATCGATTAGCTATGAATCAAATGCGAGGTGGTTTTAAAAATGATATCAATATGCTAAGAACTGAACTTGTAAATTTTGCTTCTTTAATTGAGTTAGAATTGGATTTCTCTCAGGAGGATGTAGAGTTTGCAAATATGAAAGAATTAAATAATTTATTAGATAAAATCACTGTTAGTTTAAAAAAATTAATCGATTCATTCAAGACAGGAAATGTTATTAAAAATGGTATTCCGATAGCTATTGTTGGTGAACCAAATACAGGAAAATCCACACTTTTAAATACCTTGTTAAACGAAGATCGTGCAATAGTTAGTTCAATAGCTGGAACAACAAGGGATACAATTGAAGATCAAATAAATATTAACGGGGTAAATTGCAGGTTTATAGACACAGCTGGTATAAGATCTACAGATGATGAAATAGAGAGTATAGGAATTGAAAGGACTTTTAAAAAAATGAATGAATCAGAAATCATTATTTTTTTGATTGACTACTCAGATTTAGATGATGAAAAATTAAATTATTATCATAATTACTTAGAAGATATTGAAAACAAGTTTCCTAATACCAAACTTATTACGTTACTCAATAAAAATGATATTAAATCTGAAACCTCAATTGATGAATTAGAAAAATTTAAACCAATTTTAATCAGTGCAAAAAATAAATCAAATATTGATAAGTTAAGAAATGAAATTACACTGTATATTAATAATTTGACAGGTCAAATTGATAATTCAACTATTTCTAACTCTAGACATTATGATTTGTTAAATAAGACCTATGAGGAAATTCATAAGGTTAAATCGTCAATATCTAATAAAGTGTCTTCAGATTTATTAGCAATTGACATAAAACAGGCTATATACTTTTTAGGGGAACTTACTGGAGAGATTTCAAATGATGAAATACTTGGAAACATCTTTTCAAAATTCTGTATTGGTAAGTAAGTTGTTGATAGTCAAGTAGTTGTGTAAATATAATTAAATAAAATTAATTATTGTAAATTATAGATATGAAAAAAAGATTAGAAACTAAACTATTTTCAAATGGTGCAGAATTTCTTGTAATGTCAAAACTTCTGCTATCTAATATTG
>VMCO01000164.1 GCA_008081325.1 Flavobacteriaceae bacterium | reverse complement strand
TTTAGTAAATTTGAGATTACATAACTGAGAAATACTTTGAACTATTTAATTGGACCATACGAATGTCAAATTGCTGTGACGGGCAGACTTTTGATTCCTTCTGCCTTTAAAACACAGTTAGCCCCGGTGGTTACAAAGGGTTTTGTATTGAAAAGAGCTGTGTTTCAGAATTGTTTGGAATTATATCCATTAGATCAGTGGGAACACCTTATTGCTAAAGTAAATTCACTGAACAGATTTAAGAAGAAAAACAATGATTTTATCAGGAGATTCACGGCAGGGGTAAAATTTGTTGAGCTTGATAGTAGCGGCAGATTATTGATTCCAAAAGACTTAATTGAATTTTCAAATATTAAGAAAGAGGTTACTCTTTCGACATCCGTGAATATTATTGAAATATGGGATAGGTCTAGCTATGAAAAAGCAATTGCTGATTCAAGAAATGATTTTGCTAAGCTGGCAGAGGAAGTTATGGGGGGTGATGAAGAGTAGCTATCACTTACCTGTACTGCTAGAGGAATCAATTAATGGCTTAAAGATAGATTCAAAGGGTGTTTATGTCGATGTGACATTTGGCGGAGGTGGTCATAGTTATGAAATATTGAAGAATCTCTCTAAAGAGGGAAATTTAATTTCCTTTGATCAAGACCCTGATTCGATCAATAATTCTTTTGATGAAACCAATTTTTATTTCGTCAATGAAAATTTTAAACATATGAAAAGGTTTTTAAAAAATTTAGGTTTTTCAAAAGTTAATGGAATTCTTGCTGACCTTGGAGTTTCTTCTTTTCAAATAAATACTCCTACAAGAGGATTTTCATATAGATATGAGGCGACTCTAGATATGAGAATGAATAAAAAAAATAACAACGATGCAATGAAGGTTGTTAATGAATACTCAGAAGAAGAATTAGGTAGAATATTATTTGAATATGGTGAATTGAATAATTCGAAAAAAATATCGAATCAAATTCTTAAGGCAAGATCAAATAATAAAATAAAAACAACTTTTGATTTAAATAGAGTGTTAAATCCACTTTTTCCAGAAAGATATCTAAATAAAAATCTTTCTAAAATCTATCAAGCAATAAGAATTGAGGTTAATAAAGAGCTAGATGTGCTAAAATCATTTTTAGAACAGTCAAGCCAATTATTAGTCCCGGGTGGTAGACTTTGTGTTATTTCTTATCACTCATTGGAAGACAGACTTGTGAAAAGATTTATCAATAATGGAAGTTTTTCAAATCAAAAAGAAAAAGATTTTTATGGAAACTTTTTAGTTCCATTTAAAAAAGTTGGAAAAATGATTCAACCAACAAATACAGAAATCAAAGAAAATATTAGAGCAAGAAGTGCAAAGTTGAGAATTGCAGAAAAGATAAATTAATGAAAAGAAAAATATTTGATATCATGAGAGGTTCATTTTTAGTTGATGAAAAATCAACTTCAAATTGGATATACATCTTTCTTTTTCTAATTCTCTCTATAGTAATGATTTCATCATCACATTCAGTTGACAAGAAGGTATATAAAATAGCAGCTTTAAACGAAGAGATTAAATCACTGAGATCTGAATTTGTTGATACGAGAACAAGCTTAATGACTTATAAAATGGAATCTTCAGTTAAAAATAGATTATCTGAGCAAGGAATAAAGTCTTCAAAAACACCGCCTATTAAAATTATTATCAATGTCAATAACTAAGAAAAAAATAACGAATAGACTTTATGTTGTCAGCTTGCTTCTGCTCGTTATTATTTTCTCTATTGTTTTTAAAATTATTGACTTACAATTCTTCAAAGGTGATTATTATATCAGTATCTCTGAAAAAAGGGAATTTAAAAATATTGAAATACCCGCTAACAGAGGGAATATATATTCAGACTCAGGTAAACTTCTTGCAAGTTCAGTTCCTAAGTATGACATAAGATTTGATGCTTTAGCACCTAGTGATTCAAATTTTAATAAATATGTTGATCTTTTAGCTTCAGAACTTGCAATCTACTTTAAGGAATCCCCCGAGAAATATTCAAACAAATTAAGACAGGCTAGAAAAGATAAAAATAGATATTTACTGATTGCAAGAAATTTAGGTTACCTAGATTTTAAGAAATTTAAAAATTTTCCAATGTTTAATTTGGGTGGTTTTCGTGGAGGTTTCATTACTGAGCAATATACTAAGAGAGATTATCCAATAGGAGGAATTGCCCAAAGAACAGTTGGTTATGAGAGATATGATGATTTTGGGAATGCCATGAGGCCAGGTCTAGACGGTGCCTTTGGTCCAAAATATCTCAAAGGAGAAAACGGAATCAGATTTTCTCAAAAAATAGGTCTTGGTCAATGGAAACCAGTTTTAGATTACAACGAAAAAGAACCAAGAGATGGTTATGATTTACATACCACGTTGAATATTGAAATTCAAGATTTAGCTCACCATGCACTTTTGCGTCAACTAGAATATTATGAAGCTGAACATGGAAGTGTTGTAGTAATGGAAACCAAAACAGGTGAAATCAAGGCAATTTCAAATCTTGGTAGAACTTCTGAGGGAAAATATTACGAGAAATTAAACTACGCAGTTGGTGAATCTCATGAGCCAGGATCTACATTTAAGCTTATGGCCATGGTTCGAGCGCTTGAAGATAAAGTAATCGATACCTCAGACATAGTTGATACAAAAAATGGAATTTTAAGTTTTTACGGAAGAAAGGTAAGAGATTCAAAAAAAGGAGGTTATGGAAAAATATCTGCTGCTAGAGCATTTGAAGTCTCATCAAATACTGCTCTAGTTCAAATTATAAATGATAACTATCAAGATGAGCCTGAAAAGTTTGTAGAAGGGTTATTTGATATGCAAATTAATAAACCTTTAGATCTACCAATACTAGGCGAAGGAGAACCAATATTTACACATCCAAGTGACAAAATAAATTGGGATGGTTTGGACTTGCCATGGATGGCATTTGGATACGGAATCTCATTGACTCCGTTACAAACTTTAACATTTTACAATGCTATTGCTAATGATGGGGTAATGGTTAAACCAAGATTTATAAAAGAGGTAAAGCACTTTGATCAGGTAATTGAAAAGTTTGACACCGAGATAATTTCAAATTCGATATGCAGTCAAGAGACCATTGATAAAGTTAAAAACATGATGAAAAATGTTGTAGAAAAAAAACATGGCACGGCTCATAATATTTACTCGGAGAATTTTTCAATGGCTGGAAAAACAGGTACATGTCAGACTGAATATTGGAAGTCTTCAGGACTATACATATCATCATTTGCTGGTTACTTCCCAGCAGATAATCCAAAATATTCATGCATAGTTGTAATTCATAAACCAGATAAGAAAAAAGGATATTACGGGAATGTTGTTGCAGCTCCTGTGTTCAAAGAAATTGCACAAAAGATATATTCCAATATTCCTGATGTAGAAACCTACGATGAGATAAAATTTGAGATTAAAGAAGAAAAAATTAATCAAGAATTTATTTCAAATCTTGAAAATATGATTATGCCAGATATTTCTGGTTATGAATTAATGGATATTATTCCTTTAATCGAAAATGCTGGATGTCAAGTAATAATTGAAGGTAATGGTAACAGAGTAAAACAATTAACAAAGCCTGGAACAAAGCTAAAGAAAGGTCAAACTGTAAAAATAAATTTGATTTGAAGCTATTAAGAGAAATATTATATAAAGTAGAAATTAATTCAGTTACCGGAGATACATCTTTGATTGTAAGTAAGATTGAATTCGATTCAAGATTAGTTAATGAAGGGGATGTGTATGTGGCTATTCCTGGCGTAAATGTTGATGGTCATGATTTTATTGTACAAGCAATCCAAAATGGTGCAAAATGTATTATCTCTGAAAAAACGTCTGAACAAAAAATTGAAGGTATTGTTTATGTAAATGTTAAATCCTCTAGAAAAGCCCTTGCAATTTTATCGTCAAATTATTTTGACAATCCATCTTCAAAATTAAACTTAATTGGAGTTACCGGGACTAATGGAAAAACAACCATTGCTACCCTCTTGTTTAATTTGTATAGTTCTTTAGGTTTAAAATCAGGACTAATTTCAACTGTCAATATTTTATATGACAATATAAATTTAAAAGCAAGTCAAACTACTCCAGATTCACTAACTATAAATAGATACTTGAGTGAAATGGTTAATGCTGATGTAAGATATTGTTTTATGGAAGTTAGTTCACATGGAATTGATCAATTTAGAACAGAAGGCTTGATTTTTAAAGGAGGTATTTTTACAAATTTAACCCACGATCATCTCGATTATCATGAAAGTTTTGAAAACTATAGAGACACGAAAAAACAATTTTTTGATTCATTAAGCTCTAACTCATTTGCCATAACAAATAATGATGATAAGAATGGTTTGATAATGCTTCAAAATACGTTGGCTGATAGATTCACTTACTCATTAAATTCCGTTTCAGACTTTAAAGTAAAAATTTTAGAATCATCTTTTGATGGAATGCTTTTAAAAATCAATAACTCTGAGATTTGGTCAAAATTAGTAGGAAAATTTAATGCATATAATATTCTTTCTGTTTATTCAGTTGCTTCAATCTTAGGTATACCTAGAGATGAACTTCTTAAGGCTTTAAGTTCTTTAGACGCAGTAGCTGGAAGATTTCAATTCTATAAAAAAAATAAGATTACAGCTATTGTTGATTATGCTCATACGCCAGATGCATTAGAAAATATATTGAATTCAATTAATGAAATTAAGACATCATCAAACAATCTTATAACAGTTGTAGGATGTGGAGGGAATAGAGATAAATCTAAAAGACCAATTATGGGTGACATAGCGAGTGATTTAAGTTCAAAGGTGATTTTTACGAGTGACAACCCAAGATTTGAAGATCCAGATACCATAATTAAAGAAATGATAAGTGGAGTAAAGTCTTCAAATTCAAACAAAACTATCTCGATTTCAAATAGAAAAGAAGCTATTAAAGCAGCTTGTCAATTTGCTCAGTCAAATGATATTATTCTGGTAGCAGGTAAAGGACATGAGTCCTACCAGGAGGTCAAAGGGATTAAAAGTGATTTTGATGATTTTAAGATTTTAAAAGAATTATTAAACCAAAAAAACTAGAATATGCTTTATTATTTTTTCGAATTTTTAGAAAGTAAATACCAAATTCCTGGAGCATCTTTATTTACCTATATCTCTTTTAGAGCTGCAGCAGCAATAATAACATCCCTGTTGATTTCTACAATTTTTGGTAAAAGAATAATTGATTTTTTAAGAAAAAAACAAATTGGTGAGTCAATACGTGATCTTGGATTGGAAGGTCAAATAGAAAAAAAGGGCACACCAACAATGGGAGGCTTAATCATCATTATAGCAACAATAATCCCTGTATTTCTTTTTGCAAACCTTAACAATATATACATCATCTTATTAATTGTGACTTTACTATGGATGGGAGTTATTGGTTTTGTAGATGACTATATAAAGCTATTTAAAAACGACAAAGATGGTTTAAGAGGTAAATATAAAATTATTGGTCAAGTACTCTTAGGTTTATTTGTTGGTGCTACTTTATTTTTTCATCCTGATGTAACTGTAAAAGATCAGAGTCCGTTTGGAATTGAACTTCAGTCAGTTGATAATCTTACAGAGTATAAGTCGACCGAAACAACTATTCCATTTGTAAAGGATAATGTTTTTAATTACTCAGATTTAATCACATGGATAGATCCTAGTTTAGAATCATACACATGGATTGTGTTTATATTTTTTGTTGTATTAATTATTGCAGCTGTCTCAAACGGAGCCAATCTAACAGATGGGTTGGATGGGCTTGCAGCTGGTTCATCTGCAATAATTGTTTTAACTCTTGGAGTTTTTACATGGGTTTCAGGAAATATCATTTTTTCTGATTACTTAAATATAATGTATATACCAAGGGTTGGAGAAATCACAATATTTATTGGCGCTTTTGTTGGCGCTCTTGTTGGTTTCCTTTGGTATAATACCTATCCAGCTCAGGTGTTCATGGGTGATACCGGAAGTTTGACAATTGGTGGTATCATTGCGGTAATTTCTATTGCTGTAAGAAAAGAGTGGCTTATTCCTTTGATATGTGGAATTTTTCTGATCGAAAACCTTTCCGTTATAATGCAAGTTTTATACTTCAAGTATACACGAAAAAAGTTTGGGATAGGAAAAAGGATTTTTTTAATGTCACCATTACATCATCATTTTCAAAAGAAGGGATATCATGAAAGTAAGATCGTAACTAGATTCTGGATTGTGGGAATTTTTCTAGCAATTCTTTCAATCATAACACTAAAAATTAGATAATTGATGACTATAGTAATACTTGGAGCAGGGGAAAGTGGATTGGGTAGTGCATTACTAGCTAAAAGGAATAACTATGAAGTATTTATTTCTGATACTGGAAAAATATCTAAAACAGCTAAAAATAAATTGATTAATTCAGCAATCAACTTTGAAGAGTATTCCCATAAAAATGCTATGAGCGTTAATCCAGACCTTGTAATAAAAAGTCCTGGGATTTCTGATAATAGTGATATTGTAAAATACTTTCACTCAAAGTCAGTCAAAATAATATCTGAAATTGAGTTTGCATCTATTTATTGTAATTCAAAAATAATTGGAATCACTGGAAGTAATGGTAAAACAACTACTACAACATTAACCCATAAACTGATTTCAGATGCTGGGTACTCTTGTTCAATATCTGGAAATATTGGGAATAGTTTTGCACGTGTGACTGAAAATGATGTAGACGTTAGGGTGGTGGAAGTTAGTAGTTTTCAACTTGACGGA
>VMCO01000014.1 GCA_008081325.1 Flavobacteriaceae bacterium | reverse complement strand
CATTAAGTAGATCTGCATATTTTAAAAAAAAGAATAAAAAAGATACAGATTGAAAAAAACTATTTTAGAAATTGATCTTAATGCTCTTGAGCACAACTTCAATGTTATTTCTTCAAAATTAAAACCGACAACCAAGTTTATGGCTGTTGTAAAGGCTAAAGGTTATGGCTCAGATAGCTTAGAGATTGCAAAAAAATTGGAATCGCTGAATATAGATTATTTAGCTGTTGCTTTTGCTAGTGAGGGGGTTGAGCTTAGAAAATCTGGAATTAAAACTCCTATTTTAATTCTCCTGCCACAAGTTGAGTCAATAAAAAATATTATTAATTTCAATCTTGAACCAAGCCTTTACTCTTTTTATTTTCTTGAAAATTTCGTTAAATATATTAATGACCAAAAGATCGAGGAGTGGCCCTGTCATTTAAAAATAAACACAGGTTTAAATAGGGTTGGGTTTAGCAAGGGTGAAATACAAAATGCTATTGAAAAGATAAAAAACTGCAAACCAATTAAACTTGTAGGCATCTATTCTCATCTAGCTGCTACAGATGATCTAAATGAAACAGAGTTTACCAATTCTCAGATTGATTTATTTAAAAAAATTTCTTCTGAAATCAAATCTCAAATTTCTTATAAGTCCATTTTACATATGTCAAACACCTCAGGTATTTTTAATTATCCCGAATGTGAATTTGATATGGTTCGCGCTGGTATAGGACTATATGGATATAATAATTTTTTAAACAATGAGCTTTTACCGGTACTTTCTTTAAAATCGGTTATTTCTCAAATAATACTTTGTAATAAAGGTTCTTCTGTGGGTTATAATCGCTCTTTTAATTGCAAAGAAGACACCAGAATCGGTGTTATTCCGATAGGGCATGCTGACGGAATTAGCAGGTCTTTTTCAAAAAATATGTTTGTGATAGTCAATGGGAAAAAAGCTAAAGTTGTAGGAAATATTTGTATGGATGTTTTAATGGTAAATCTAAACGGTATTAACTCCAATGAAGGAGATGAAGTAATTGTGTTTGATTCCAAAAATAATGCTGAGGATTTTGCCAAATCTGTGGAAACAATTTCATACGAAGTATTGACTAATTTATCTAACAGAATAGAAAGAAAGATTATCAGTTAATATAATCTGTAGCTGTTTAAATTGATTTTTTGTACTTTGTGCCATCTAATTTGTAAAATATGCTGCGTGCATAGTAGCTTATTGTAATTGTATATGGCGAGTAGATTAAATTTTCTTTTCAAAAAACTGCTTTTATGTTATGTTCTGGTAGCTTACAGCTGTAGTGATGAGAATTATGTTCCGGTTGAATTTTCACCCGTAAATTATAATCTTAGTGAAATGCCTTATGATAGTCTTTCACAGTATAACTTTTTTGAGGGTGAACTTAAAAACCTGGATCCCGTTTACGGAGTAATACCTTATGAATTAATAAGCTCTTTGTTTACAGATTATTCTATTAAAAACCGATTTTTATGGATGCCTGAAGGAGTGTCTGCTGACTATGTTTCTAGCTCTGAGGTATTTGATTTTCCTGTTGGCACCATTCTTATAAAAAACTTTTCATACGATGATGTTTTACCAAATATGGTAAGTAAAAACATTGAAACAAGGCTAATGATAAAAAAAGAAAGTGGCTGGATATTTGCAGACTATATTTGGAATGAAGATCAAACAGAAGCTTCCTTTAGCTTGGACGGTAGTGTTGTTGATATTTCTTGGCTTCAAAACGGAGAATCAGGGTTTCAAGAAAGAAATATCAGTTACAGGATTCCAAGTGCTAGCGAATGCTTGACATGTCATAAAATTTCTGATGGTGCTATACCTAACGGAGTAAAGCCTAGGAATATTAATAAAACACTAGATTACGGATCTAACACAATGAATCAATTAGATAAATGGATGGAGATGGGTTATTTGAATAGCTACCCTGCTAACCTTGAGGCGGTGGCTAATTGGAAAGATTTGTCTGAGCCTCTTGAAAAAAGGGTCAGATCTTACATTGACATAAATTGTGCCCACTGTCATTCAGATAACACCCATTGTGAATATAGGCCAATTAGGCTTAGTTATGAAGCAACAGAAGATTTAGCAAATATGGGAGTTTGTCTGACGCCTGACACTGACCTGGGTAATGGTACTGATTTGATTATAAACCCTGGGAATATCAACAGGTCTGTTCTACATTTTAGAATGACCAGTAATGAAGAACAATACAGAATGCCATTAATAGGAAGAAGCATCGTTCACGATGAAGCAATTGAAATGATTGAAGAATGGATTACTTCCTTAGATGATGATTGTAACTAAAAACACTAATATGAAAAAAACATTTTTACTAACAATAACATTTATGCTTGTAAGCATAAATCACTACTCTCAATCTGGGAGCTCCTGTGATGATGCAATTGAAATAACAGCGGGAATGTATACTGTTGATGGAATTAACGGAGCATCATATGAAGCAAATTGCACAGAGTATGATGCGGCTAATGGAGAACTACAATGGTATTCATATACTCCTTCTCAAGATTTTCTAGTTACAATTTCAACAGACTATGCTGTCAATAGTGGATTAGATACTAGGTTTCATGTTTATGGTGGTGATTGTGAAAATCTACAATGTGTTGGCGGTGATGATGATAGTGGTGACGGATATTTATCTCAAAGTTCTTTTAATGCTTATTCAGGCAATACTTATTTTATTGCTTGGGATGATAGATGGGGTACGGAAGAATTTGAATTTACACTTGAAGAAAATGATCCTCAACCTCCAGCTCCTTTCGATTTTACCCCTATCAATGTAAATTCTGTTGGCTCAGAAAGAGGGTTAGTAGACATGAATGGCGATGGATTAGACGATTTAGTTTCTATTCAATCGAGCAATATTAATTTATTAATTCAAACAGAAACTGGTTTTGATGAAGTAAATATATCGACTGACCAGGCGGATTACACTCCTTCATGGAGTATGGCTGCAGGTGATTTTGACAGAAATGGTTATAATGACTTGTTATATGGTGGAGGTAGTGGTGTTACATTTATGAGAGCTAATGATAACGGAACTGCTTACACTGAAATTTCGGGTAATGAATATGTTTTTTCACAAAGATCAAATTTTGTTGATATTAATAACGATGGGCATTTAGATGCTTTTGTTTGTCACGATGTCCAACCTACCGTATACTATATAAATGATGGTAGCGGAAACTTACAATTCTTCCAGGGCCCTAACGAAGACGGAGTCCCTTCTGGAATTGGAGGGGTTGAGTATGCTTTATCTCCTTATCCTGGTGAACAAGAGGGCGGAAATTACGCTTCAACTTGGGTTGATTTTGATAATGACAGAGACATAGACCTATTTATCGCAAAATGTAGGGGTGGTAATATTCAATGGAAATATAACGAGCTTTGGAGAAATAACGGAGATGGTACTTTTTCTAATATAGCTGATGTAACCGGCTACTACAATGGTTTCTATCCAGATGGAGGTCACGATAATAGTTCTAATTTAGGTGACCCTGTTCAAACATGGTCGTCTGCATGGGGGGACTTTGATAATGACGGAAATATGGATGTTTATGTTGGCGCTAGTGCAACAGGCGATGGTGGTCATAAGCTTATGCAAAATAATGGTGATGGAACATTTACGGACAGGACCTCTGGATCAGGGGTTGAAGGTGCTCCATACGGGATAGAAAATAATTCTGGGGATTTTAACAATGATGGCTACATTGATATTATTTCTAACGGTAGTATTCTTTTAAATGACGGAGATTTTACTTTTACTCAATATGACGGAGGAGTGCCTGGCCCAGGAGGAATTGGCGATGCAAATAATGATGGTTTTCTAGATGTTTTTAACGGAAGTAATTTATACCAAAATAGTTCAAACGGAAATAATTGGCTTAAAATTATGACAATAGGTACTACGTCTAATATTAACGGTATTGGGGCAAGAATTGAAATAACTTCTTCATCAATTGGAACACAGATTAGGGATGTTCAAAGTGGTACAGGCTTTAGATATATGAGCAGCCTAAATACTTACTTTGGCTTAGGAGAAGACACATCTATTTCAACATTGACAGTGTACTGGCCATCAGGAACTGTAGACGTACTTAATAATATAAGTGTAAACCAGACATTAGAAATTACCGAAGGTCAAACTCTTAGTGCCCAGGTAACTGAGTTAAATCAGATTATTGTGTTTCCAAATCCAGCTAATGATTATGTTGAAATTAAGTCTGATTATAATTTAGAAGGCGCAATTATTAGTCTGTTTGATCTGAATGGTAGAAGGGTAATAAATTATAAAAATACTGGTGCGTCTAATTTGGTCGATTTATCAAGTCTTAGTGTAGGCGAATACATTTTAAGGGTAATATCCTCAGAAGGAGGTATTTATTCAACAAAGATTTTGAAGCGATAAAGTTATCTTTTTGAAACCTTGTAAATGACATCTCTTTCTGTTAAGTAGTCATTTATGAAATTAAAATGGTCTCCCAGGAATTCGGGAGGTGAGATCCCTTTTTTATCAAACTTATTTTCTAAAACTAAGTTTGCAACAGCTGTACAAGTATATCCGGTTGTTCTAGCCATTGATATTGTATCATTCTTATACCTGTCAAGAAGTGTATAAGTGTATTCTACATCTTCTTCGTTCTCTTTTCCTGAAATTTTAATTCTCATTATAGTGAAATCTTCATCCCCTTCTTTCATTTGCCACTTAGGAAAAAGTAATTTAGATGTTAGATCTATTGGTCTAATCATGTTTCCGTTTATTTCAACAGGCTCGTAAGAAAAATAGCCGCACTCTCTTAAAACCTTTAAATACTCAACACACCCAGGATATCTTAACGTTTTTTCAATCATATTTGGCACATGGCTCATGGTTTGAATTAATGTTCTTAACCCATCCGAATTCCAGCTTTCTAGGGTTCCTATTTCTTCAAATTCAACTAACTCCGTGTCCGAAAGTGCTTCTTTTATTATCAAAGATTTATTTTGAACATATCTCGCTGGTCTTATATATTCTTCAATAACATCAATTGGAGAAAAAACTGCTTGATATTCAAATGGCCATTCTCTTTTCTTTGGAAGACCTCCTACTAGGCATTCATAATCAGTTATTTTCATCATCTTATCATGATGAGAAAAAATAATATTGCCCATTCCTGGTGCTACACCACAGTCCATTACAGCGACAACATCATTTTCTTTAGCTAACTTATCTAGTTCAAATGGATCTTCTGGATAAAAAGAAATATCAACTATATTTTTCTTAGCCATTATAACTCTTTTCATTGTTTCATATCCCATAAATCCAGGCAATGCACCCACAACTAAATCATAATCTTTTATGATATCTTGCAGAACGGATAGGTCTGACACATCTGAACAAATCTTTTTTACGTGTTTAGATTTTAATTTATCTAAGTTTGCTTGAGAAATATCAACAGAAGCTACATGATATTTTAAGGAAAGATCTTCAGCCATTACTCTACCAACAAGTCCACAGCCTAAAACAACTATGTTTTTCATATTAATCATCCATTGAAAAATCTTCCATAAACTTAGTAGTATAATTGCCCTCAATATAGGCCTTACTATCCATTAACTTTCTATGAAATGGAATTGTAGTTTTAATGCCTTCTATAACAAATTCATCTAACGCTCTTTTCATTTTATCAATTGCCTCATCCCTTGTTTGAGCTGTTGTAATAAGTTTTGCAATCATTGAATCATAATTTGGGGGAATCGTGTATCCAGAGTAAACGTGTGTATCAATTCTTATTCCGTGTCCTCCCGGTAAATGTAAATTAGTTATTTTACCAGGTGAAGGTCTAAAATCATTGAATGGATCTTCTGCATTAATTCTACATTCAATCGAATGGAGTTGGGGCATATAGTTTTTACCTGAAATTTTAACTCCAGCCGCAACCATTATTTGTTCTCTAATAAGATCATAATCTATTACTTGTTCAGTAATAGGGTGTTCTACCTGAATTCTAGTATTCATTTCCATGAAATAAAACTTTCTGTTTTTGTCAACTAAAAATTCAACCGTTCCAACCCCTTCATATTTGATATACTCTGCTGCTTTTACAGCTGCCTTCCCCATTTCATCTCTAAGCTTTTCGGTCATAAACGGAGACGGAACTTCTTCAGTTAGTTTTTGATGTCTTCTTTGAATAGAGCAATCTCTTTCTGATAAATGACAGGCTCTTCCTTTTGAATCACCTACAATTTGAATTTCGATATGTCTTGGCTCTTCAATAAGTTTTTCCATATACATATCATCATTTGCAAAAGCGGCTTTTGACTCAACTCTCGCAGAATTCCAGGCATCTTCAAGATCCTCTTCTTTCCAAACAGCTCTCATTCCCTTACCACCACCTCCAGCGCTAGCTTTTAGCATTACTGGGTAGCCAACTTCTTTTGCTAATTTTTTACAATGGTCAAAGGAATCTATAATACCTTCGCTTCCAGGTACGCAGGGAACACCTGCTTCAATCATGGTTGCCTTAGCAGTTGCCTTGTCACCCATTTTATTGATCATATCATGGGAGGCGCCAATAAACTTAATCCCATGCTCTTCACATATTTTTGAAAACTTGGCATTTTCGGAGAGAAATCCATAACCTGGGTGAATTGCATCTGCATTGGTTATTTCAGCAGCGGCTATAATATTAGAAATTCTTAAATAAGAATCAAAACTTGGTGCGGGACCTATACAAACAGCTTCGTCGGCAAATTTGACATGAATACTCTCAGCATCTGCTGTAGAATAAACAGCAACTGTCTGGATGCCCATTTCCTTACATGTCCTAATAACGCGCAAAGCTATTTCACC
>VMCO01000111.1 GCA_008081325.1 Flavobacteriaceae bacterium | reverse complement strand
TTTTTAATTCCTCTTGAAAATCAATACTCTTATTGAAATTCACCTGTGTAGAATCTTGATCAATTTCTTGACCGTAGGTTATGTTAAAAAATAAACAGATGAATAAACTCAGTATTACTCTCATATAATAGAATAAACTAAAAATAATAGAAAATATTTTATCATCTTTATGATAACAAATTTCTTTATCATGAAAATAGTTTCATATAACGTTAATGGAGTAAGGGCAGCTATGAATAAGGGCTTGGTTGATTGGTTAATTAAGGAAGATCCAGATGTAGTGTGTCTTCAGGAAATAAAAGCTCTAGAGGAGCAGGTTGATGTTTCAAAATTTGAATCAATAGGATTTAAGTATAATTATTGGTTTAGTGCAACAAAAAAAGGGTATAGTGGAGTTGCAATTTTATCAAAAAATAAGCCTATTCATGTTGAGTACGGAACAGGAATTTCATATATGGATTTTGAGGGAAGAAATATCAGATTAGATTTTAAAGATTTTTCTGTAATGAGTTTATATCTTCCGTCAGGCACTAATCTTGATCGTCTTGAATTCAAATTAAATTATATGGACGATTTTATTGAATATGTTAAAAAATTAAATACAAAGATTGAAAATTTAATCATTGCAGGAGATTATAATATATGTCATAAAGCTATTGATATCCATGATCCGATAAGAAATAAAAATGTTTCGGGATTTTTACCTGTTGAGAGAGAATGGCTTCAAAAATTTATTGATTCAGGATTTATCGATTCATTCAGGCAATTTAATTTAAATCCAAATAAATATAGTTGGTGGACTTACAGGGCTAATGCCAGAGCAAATAATAAAGGATGGAGAATAGATTATATTATGGTTTCCTATTCAATGAAAAACAATTTAAAGTATGCTGATATTTTGAGTGATGTAGTTCATAGTGATCATTGCCCCATAACAATTGAGTTAAAAAAATAGCAAAAAAAAACCCTATCAATTGATAGGGTTTTTTTTTAAATAATTTTACCATTATCGTTTAAAAAATGGTATTCAAGATATTTGTAAGCATCTCTAGGAATTATTTTAATCCATTTTTTGTATTTAAAATACCACTTGAGTCTTACCGATGGATATCCTTTTTCAAGATAAGCAGCAATAAAGGGATGAATATTTAAATTAATATTAGTTTCGCCTTTATTAACTAGCCTGTCAATATCTTCAGATATCTTATCAATTAACACAATAGGAGCTTCAACTTCATTGACATGACCATTACTAGGATTTTGTTCCCTAGTTTTAATATTCATTTCAGGTCTTACTCTTTGTCTTGTTATTTGGATTAATCCAAATTTACTTGGAGGAAGAATTTTGTGTTTAGCTCTGTCCTCTTTCATCTCTGTCTTTAAGTGGTTAAATAGTTTTTTCCTGTTATCGGCTTTATTCTGATCAATAAAGTCAACTACAATAATACCACCCATATCTCGTAGACGAAGTTGTCTTGCTATTTCAGTGGCAGCTATTAAATTGACTTCTAGTGCAGATTCTTCTTGGTTCTTAGCCGAGGATGATCTATTCCCACTATTAACATCAATGACATGTAAAGCTTCGGTATGCTCAATAACTAAATAAGATCCTTTTGTCATTGAGACGTTTTTACCAAATGAAGTTTTAATTTGTCTTTCAATTCCAAATTTTTCAAAAATTGGAATTTTTGAATTGTATAATTTTACAATTGACTCCTTTTTAGGTGCAATTTTTTCTACATAATCTTTAATCTGAATGTGTAATGCTTCATCATTAACTAGGATTGATTTAAATTTTTCATCAAATAAATCTCTAAGAATTTTAGATGAAATATTCATTTCATCCATCACTTTACTAGGGATATTTGCATTCCTAATTTTTTTACACATTGCAATCCATCTACCATAAAGATTCTGTAGATCTCTGTCAAGTTCAGCAACTTTTTTGCCTTTTGCAACGGTTCTAACAATAACACCAAATCCCTTTGGTGTAATACTTTTTACTAGTCTCTTTAATCTATCTTTTTCTTTTTGATCTTCAATTTTTTGAGATATAGAAATTCTATTTGAAAACGGTACAAGAACTAAAAATCTTCCGGCTATTGATAACTCAGAAGTAACTCTTGGCCCCTTAGTAGAGATAGGTTCTTTAACAATTTGAATCAGAACAGACTGATTAGGGCTAAGTACATCTGAAATAGCACCATTTTTATCTATTTCTTCTTCAAATTTATAGTTATTTAAAGAGAAATTTTTAATTTTTCCAGAGCTAACACCCTTTATAAATTTTTGAAGAGTAGAAACTTTTGGACCTAAGTCATGATAGTGTAAAAAAGCATCTTTTTTATATCCTACATTAACAAATGCAGCATTTAAAGCTGGCATTGTTTTTCTAATCTTAGCAAGATATATATCACCAACTAAAAATTTTGTATTGTCATTGTCTTTATGAAATTCAATAAGTTTTCCGTCTTTAAGTAAGGCAAAATCAACATTGTTTGAACTTGAACGAATAAGCAATTCTTTGTTCATTTTATCATTTTTTTGCATTAATGCTGATTAATATATAAACTACAGTTATTCATCTGTTGTAAAAGCAATTATTACAACGCGCTAATGAATATATTTCAAAGAACTTAAGTTGATATTAATGATAGTTAAGAAGATTGATTATGGATTAATCCTTCTTCTTGTGACGATTAGCTCTACGTCTCTTTTTTCTCTTATGAGTAGCTACTTTATGTCTTTTACGTTTTTTTCCGCTAGGCATAAATTATATTTTAGTTAATTTTTAATTTCGTTTTCACACCATCAACAAAAAATTTTGATGGTTTAAAAGCTGGTATATTGTGAGCAGGTATTTTAATAGTTGTGTTCTTTTTTATGTTTCTAGCTGTTTTTTCGGCTCTTTTCTTTACTATAAAGCTTCCAAAACCTCTTAAGTATACGTTCTCACCACTTTCTAATGAATTAATAATTTCTTTCATAAGTGATTCAACCGTTAGTTGTACATCAACTTTTTCAATTCCTAGTTTTTCAGAAATATTTGCTACAATCTCAGCCTTTGTCATAAATCAATTTGTTTTATCATTAATAATTCAACAATGCCTGCAAATATATGTATTTTTTACTTCAATATTTAATTGCTTTAAAATTTAATTTATTACATCTATAGATTAACTTTACTATCCTTAATTATCTCGATGGACCTCAATAAGTTAATTTTAAAATGGTATGATAAAAACAAAAGAGATTTACCATGGAGAAATACTAAAAATCCTTATAATATCTGGGTTTCTGAAATAATTTTACAACAGACAAGAATGGAACAGGGAATTTATTATTACAATAGATTTATCTCTAAATTCCCTGATTTAAAGACATTAGCAAATTCAGATGAAAAAGAGGTTTTATTATTGTGGCAAGGTTTAGGCTATTATTCTAGAGCTAGAAATTTACATTTTACTGCAAAACATATTTTTAATGAATTAAACTCTCAATTTCCAGAAACATACGATGAGCTCATTAAACTAAAGGGAATAGGGGATTACACTGCAAGCGCAATTTCGTCTATATGTTTTGAAAAAGCCCGACCAGTTTTGGACGGAAACGTATTTCGAATTATTTCAAGAGTTTTTGAAATTAAAAACCCAATCGATTTAAATAATTCGCGTAAAGTTTTTAAAGAAAAGGCTTATGAAATAATGCCAAATAAAAGATTTGGAGATTATAATCAAGCGTTGATGGATTTTGGGTCGATCATATGCAAACCTGTAAATCCACTTTGTTCTTCATGCGTTCTTTCAAAAGTTTGTAATGCTTTTAAAAATGACTCAGTAGGTAATTACCCGGTTAAAAGCACAAAAAATCAGGTTAAATCAATGCACTTTAATTACTTAGTTGTAAAGAATAAAAGTCAATTTCTAATTGAACAAATAAACGAGGGAATTTGGAAAAATATGTACCAGTTTCCAGTTTTTATTTCAGAATCTAAAAAAAACAAAAAAGATGTTATCAAATTCTTTTCTGAAAAATTTCATGTTGAAAATTTAAGATTAGAACCTGTTGATTCTGAATATATTAATCACAAATTATCTCATATTAATATTAAATCTAAATTTTGGTTATTTGAAGATAAAATGAAACACAATAGAGGTGTATATGTTTCGTCTTTTAAGGACTATCCAATGTCTAAATTAATGCACAAGTTTATCGAAAAATATAAATATAAATTAGGTCTATCTTAAGTTAAAATAGTAAATTAGAAAAAAATAAAAACTATGTCAGGAACACTTAATAAAGTCATGTTAATAGGACACTTAGGAGATGAGGTAAAAATTCACAGATTTGAAGATGGCGGATGCGTTGGTAGGTTTCCTTTAGCCACAAATGAAACTTATATGAATAAGCAAACTAATGAACGAGTTTCTAATACAGAGTGGCACAATGTAGTTCTTAGAAACAAAGCAGCTGAGATTTGTGAAAAATATTTGTCAAAGGGTGATAAAGTATACATTGAGGGAAGAATTAAGACTAGAAAATGGCAAGACGATAAAGGAAATGACAGATATTCTACAGAAATTAATTGTACTGAGTTTACTTTTCTGTCTAACAAAAATGAAATTCCTACTCAAACTGATAGTTCTTCATCCGTTTCCGAAAAGAAAGTAGAAAGCCCTGCTGATCCTGTTGAAGAAACTGATGATCTGCCATTTTAAACTTTAATTTTCTTGGGCATAGAATTTACATGAAAATGGGTAAAATACTTACTTTAATATTTCTCCTTGTTTTATTTTTTTCTTGTGTGGAATCTGATTTACCAAAGCAAAATGGTTTTCTGAGAATAGAGTTTAAAGAACCAAGCTATTCACCTTACAATAAAAAAAATACTCCGTTCAAATTCTATTATAATTCCAGTTCTGTCAAATTAGATCAGGCTAATGATGATCAATTTATTTTTGACTATACAGATTTAAATCTATCTCTAAATTTATCATATTATGAAATAAATCAAAACAATAAATTAGAGGATAAATTTCTAGATTTTTCTCTGATTTTGGATACTCATACTAAAAAGTCAAATGGAGTAGTTTTAAGAGAATATGATAATACTAACAAAAAAATATTCGGAAAGCTTTATGAAATTAAAGGAGATGTAGCATCACCTATTCAATTTTATTTAACCGATAGTATTTCGAGTTTTATTAGCGGATCAGTCAACCTAAAATATAAATCAAAATACGACTCAATTTACCCTTCTATTCAATATATTAAAAATGATATTTTAGTTTTATTTGAATCCATAAATTGGAAATTAAAATGAAATTTAACAAGTGGTTTTATTTAATCGCTCTATCTCTGATTTGGGGAAGTTCCTTTATATTAATTAAAAAAGCTCTAATTGGGTTAGAGGCATCTCAACTAGGATCTATAAGAATTATATTTTCTTCTGTTTTTATTTTTTTTATTGCTTGGAAGAAAATCTTTACAATTAAAAAAAATGAATGGAAATGGATTACACTTTCTGCATTTTTGGGAAGTTTCTTCCCTGCATTTTTATTTGCATTCGCTGAAAAAGAAATTGATAGTTCTGTGGCTTCAATAATTAATTCTATAGTTCCCCTAAACACCTTGATTCTTGGAATGATTATTTTTAAAATTCAATCTACCAAAAGGCAAATAGTCGGAGTACTTTTAGGTTTTTTTGGAACCTATTTGCTGATATCATCTGGTTTACAGTTAAATCCGGATCAAAATTATAATTATGCAGGATTAGTAATTCTATGCTCTTTTTTATATGCATTAAACGTGAATATTATAAAAAAATATCTTCAGCATCTCTCAGCATTAACGATAACAGTGGGTCATTTTACAGCAATTATAATTCCTGCAGTTTTAGTATTTCTTTTTTCAGATTTTGATTTCTATAGTCTAGAAAAAGAAGAGGTGAAGATCTCGATATTTTATGTTTTTATATTGGCATTATTCGGAACTGCCTTAGCTAAAATTATTTTCAATAAACTTATTAAAATTTCAAGCCCCGTATTTGCTTCTTCAGTTACTTATTCAATGCTGATTGTTTCTATTTTTTGGGGAATTGTAGATGGAGAAAAATTCTCCATCTATCAATTAATAGCAACATTTATAATAGTATTTGGTGTTATACTAACAAATAAAAAATCAAAGATTAAAAACTAGAATCTTTAATTTCCTTATTTATCTCAACACTAGTTGTCTTAAACTCAAGTTTTTGAGCTGGTAATTCCATATAAAATGGAAACATAATATTTTGAACAGATTGATAATCACCATAATTTGTCGTCACAACATTGTTATTATCATCAGTGTCTTCTGTACTCAATAGTAGTCCAGATTCAACAGAGTAATATCTGTGAGATTCTTTACCATCAACAGTTACTTTAACTTTATAAGCATCTTGATAATTTACAGAGTTTATACTAACTAGTTCTAGCTCTTCAGCTTTAAAGTAAAGTTCTTCAAAAATTCCTTTAACCTTTTTACTTTCATCAAGCTGTTTTTCATCAAATTCAACTCTTTGGCCTTGCATTTCGGAATAACCTCTTTCACCGTCAAATGTTGTCTTACTCAAGGTCATTTGTTGCCCTTGCATATTTACCTCCATTTTAAAAGATGACTTGTTTGGAAGTTTTTGTCTCATTGTTGCTTCTGGTGAAAAAGGTGCTCCAGGAATTGTGACATTGGCTTTCATAACTAGCGTATTTACAGATTCAAGATTTGCTTTTCCTCCTACAGCCTTAACATAGTTATTGATTACATCAACAGCAGTTAAACCTTCAGGAATAGCCTTGTTAAATATTGGCTTAGCAATTGAGTTTGCGTACTGATCATAATAACTTATAGGAAAACCTACTTCCTCAA
>VMCO01000165.1 GCA_008081325.1 Flavobacteriaceae bacterium | reverse complement strand
ACAAAAAAGCATAAAAAAAGAATTGATTTTTTTAATATATATTTTAATCATCCTTTATGTGATCTCGGTGCAATCAACAAAGACACTCCATATCCAAAATGGTTAAAAAATAAAATATCTATAGAAGATCATTTAAAATTTAAATTTATTATGTGTGTTGAAGGAGTCGATGTTGCTACTAATCTAAAATGGGTAATGTCTTCAAACTCTATTGCAGTAATGCCAAAACCAAAAATTGAATCATGGTTTATGGAAAATATGCTAATACCTGAAAAGCATTATATTGAAATAAAAGAAGACTATTCAGATGTTGAAAGTAAAATCGAATTCTATATTAAGAATCCCGAAAAATGTAAAAGAATTATTAAAAATGCTAATGATTATATTATGCAATTCAAAAACAACAAAAGAGAAAACTTAATATCATTATTGGTTCTAGAAAAATACTTTCACTTCACTGATCAGAGGGAAAAAACTAGTCTTTTAGATTATTAGCTTGCCAAAGTTTGGCTCTTCTTGTTATTTCAGGCATTCTTTTGTTATCATTATTGCCTCCACATATTATACAACCAACATTTTTATTAATAATTTTTTCTCTATAATGTCTTAATGAGGCACTAGACATAGCTCCTGCAGGTTCAGCTGTGATATTTTCAAAATCCTTTAGCTCTAAAATAGAACTACAAATTTCATTTTCGTCTAAAATAATTAAATCATCTAGGTATTGTTTACAGTAATTGAAACTATAATTGCCAACTTTTTTTACAGCGACTCCATCAGCAAATCCGTCAATTTTAGCAAGTGTAACTAATTTATTTTTTTTTATGGATTGTGCCATTGAAGGTGCTCCTTTAGGTTCAATTCCTATGATTTTTGTTTTTGGACTTAATTGCTTAAAAACATTTATTGCTCCTGAAATTAATCCTCCTCCTCCGATAGGAATAAAAAGAAAATCGAGCTTGCCGTCAAATTGATTAATTATTTCTAAAAATAATGTGGCCTGTCCTGTAATTACTTTAATATCATCGAAAGGATGAATAAAGGTCTTGTTGTTTTTGTCACATTCCTCTAAAGCTTTTTCATAGGCTTGAGTGAAATTTTCACCATATAATATAATATCAACATTAGTTTTGCCAAATTTTTTTACCTGTTGAATTTTTTGATCAGGAGTAGTTATTGGCATAAATACTTTTCCCTTATAACCAAGCGTACTACAGCTTACAGCAAAACCCTGAGCATGATTACCTGCACTTGCGCAAACAATTCCGTTAATTACCTGAGATTTATCTAAAGAAGAAATTTTATTAAATGCGCCTCTTATTTTAAAAGATCTTACTTTTTGTAAATCTTCCCTTTTAAAAAATATATTGGAATTATAATTTTTAGAATAGCTTTTAATTTTTTGAAAAGGAGATTCTAGTACTACCTTTTCAAGTGTTTTTCTGGCTTTTTTTATTTCGTTTAACTCAATAAAATTATTCACTAAAATAAATTTTTCATCGCTGTCATAGACTTTCTTAGCTCTAGTCCAATCTTTTCAACAGGATGATTATTTATTTCAAAGTTAATTTTTTTAAGTAAGTCTTGATCAATTTCTTCGTTAATATTAAGTCCTACTCCTATGGATGAAGAATTTAATTTGTTTACATAATTCTCTAGTAGAGGTTTTGCCTCATTAGCAAATAGATAGCATCCATATTCCGCCGTATCAGAAATTATACTATTCATTTCATAAAGTTTTTTTCTTGCAACTAAATTTGCAATTAAAGGCAACTCATGTAATGATTCGTAGTATGCAGATTCATCAATAATACCAGCATCAACCATTGTTTCAAATGCTAATTCAACACCTGATTTCACAAATGCAATCATTGCTATTCCTTTATCAAAATATTCTTGATTAGAGATATGTTTTTCAGAGGATGGGGTTTTTTCAAATGCCGTCTCACCTGTCTCTTCCCTCCAATTAAGAAGTTTTTCATCGTTATTATCCCAATCTTCCATCATACCTTTTGAAAAGTCTCCATTCATTATATTATCCATGTGCTTTTTAAACAAAGGCCTCATAATCTCTTTTAATTCTTCTGCAATTCTGTTTGCTTCAATTTTAAAACCGTCAGAAATTGAATTCATCATTTTAGAAATGCCTCCATGTTTTAATGCTTCAGTTATAATCTCCCAGCCGTTTTGAATTTGCTTTGAAGCATATGTCTTTTCTATACCCTCGTTGACCATTTTTTCAAATAATAGTATTGACGCAGTCTGTAGTACACCACATAAAATAGTCTGTTCACCCATTAAATCACTTTTAACTTCAGCAACGAAAGATGATTCGAGCACACCAGCCCTATGAGAACCAAGTGAATATGCATATGCTTTTGCTAAATCTAATCCATGATTATTCGGATCGTTTGCAGAGTGTACTGCAATTAATGTCGGAACACCAAAACCTCTTTTAAACTCTTCTCTAACTTCAGTACCTGGACATTTTGGAGCTACCATAATTACTGTTATATCTTCTCTTATTTTAACCCCTTCTTCTACGATATTAAAACCGTGTGAATATGAAAGAATTGAATTTTGTTTCATTAAAGGCATAACAGTATTGACTACATCAGTATGATTTTTATCAGGTGTTAAATTAATCACCATGTCAGCATCTGGTATTAATTCATTAAAAGATCCAACTTTAAAATTATTGTCATTGGCATTCATAAACGATTTTCTCTTTGAATTAATAGCGGCATCCCTCAAGGCGTATGAGATATTCAATCCAGAGTCCCTCATATTTAAACCTTGATTTAACC
This sequence comes from Flavobacteriaceae bacterium, assembly GCA_008081325.1. GTDB lineage: Bacteria > Bacteroidota > Bacteroidia > Flavobacteriales > Flavobacteriaceae > MED-G13. The sequence continues at coordinate 4,169 of VMCO01000165.1, read as the reverse complement.
CTTGAGCGCCACATCCGACTATCACAATGTTTTTATTTTTTAAAATATCATTTCCATTATCAAACTCGTCTAGATTCATGAATCTACACTTTGATAATTGTGATTTTTTTTCTGATTCATCAAGCAAATTGAAATAGTTACTCATCTCGTGTTATTTTTTTTTAAAATTGGTTAGTATATCTGAAATCAAAAGTGGTGTCTTTGTTACTGCAATTCTTGCAGATCTAACATATTGTAAAATCCCATATTTATTTAACTTTTCATAAAGCTCATCTAACTCATGAGTTCTACCAGACTTTTCGATAACAAAAAATTCAGGATTTACAGTAACTATGATTGCGTTACTTTCTTTAATTATATTTTGAATTTTTCTGTCATCAAACAACAAAGATGATTTTATTTTAAATAGACATGATTCTTGATATATGGTTTCTTCGTCCGTATGAAAATAAGCTTGAATGACTTCAATTTGTCTATTGATTTGTCCTACAATTTTTTTGATTAAAGTTTCAGTTGTAAAAACAAGAATCGTCCATCTTTGTACATTTTCAATTTCTGTAATTGAAGAATTAAAACTTTCAATATTAATATGTCTTTTTTGAAAAATTGCAGAAATTCTGTTTAATAGTCCAACACTGTTTTCAGTATAGACAGAAACTGTATATTTTATTAATTCTTTATTCATAATTAATTAGCTTAATCTTATTTCTGAAACTGAACATCCAGTAGGTATCATCGGAAATACATTTGCTTCTTTTTCAACAACAACTTCTAAAAAATATGGTTCCTTTGATTTTATCATCTCTTCTACAGCATTAGCTAAATCTTCTCTTTTTGTCACTCTTCTAGCCTTTAAATAATAACCTTCAGCTATTTTTACAAAATCAGGATTTAACATTTCCGTAGAAGCATATCTTTTATCAAAAAATAGTTGCTGCCATTGTCTGACCATACCCAGAAAATCATTATTTAACACAACAATTTTAACAGCAGCTTTTGTCTGAAAAACAGTGCCTAATTCCTGAATAGTCATTTGATAACCTCCATCCCCAATTACAGCAACAACTTCCCTTTCAGGACATGCCATTTTAGCACCTATGGCTGCAGGTAATGCAAAACCCATTGTACCTAATCCTCCAGATGTTATATTGCTTTTTGTTTTATTAAAATTTGAGTATCTACAAGCAATCATTTGATGTTGCCCAACATCTGAAACAATTGCTGCATCTCCTTTAGTTTGAATATTAATTTCCTTCATTACTTCACCCATTGTTAACCCATCTTTTATCGGGTTTAAATCATTGTGAATCACTTTTTGGTATTCAATTTCGTATAGATCTTTAAACTTTTGATGCCATTTTTTATGTGAATTTTTTTTAGTAATTCTTAGAATTTCACTTAATGTTTGCTTAGCGTCTCCAAGTACAGCAATATCTACTTCAATATTTTTATTTACCTCTGCTGGATCAATTTCAAAGTGTATAATCTTTGCTTGTTTTGCATATCTGTTAACATCACCTGTAACTCTATCATCAAATCTCATCCCGATTGCTATCAAAACATCACATTCATTTGTCAAAATATTTGGAGCATAATTTCCGTGCATTCCAAGCATCCCAACATTAAGTGGATGATTGGTTGGAATTGCAGAAGCCCCAAGAATTGTCCAAGCGGCAGGTATTCCAGATTTTTCAACAAACTTAATTAACTCGTTTTCTGCATTTCCTAAAATAACTCCTTGACCCCAAACAATGAGAGGTTTTTTTGCAGAATTAATTAAATCAGCGGCAAGTTCTATATCATTAATATTAATTTTAGGTACCGCCGTGTAGCTCCTAATTCCTTCTGTTTTTTTGTAAGAAAAATCAATTTTTTCGAATTGAGCATCTTTTGTAATATCAATCAGTACTGGGCCTGGCCGACCACTTTTAGCAATATAAAAAGCCTTTGCAAAAATTTCAGGAATTTCCGACGCCTTTGTTATTTGATAATTCCATTTAGTTATCGGAGTTGATATTCCAATAATATCGGTTTCCTGAAAAGCATCACTACCGAGCAAGTGTGAACTAACTTGACCAGTAATACATACCATTGGAGTAGAATCAATTTGAGCATCTGCTAAGCCAGTTACTAAGTTTGTAGCTCCAGGCCCTGATGTTGCTATAGCAACACCAACTTTACCTGAAATTCTGGCAAAACCTTGTGCAGAATGGGTTGCTCCCTGCTCATGCCTGGTTAGTACATGATGAATCTTATCTTGATACTTGTATAATTCGTCATAAACAGGCATTATTGCACCACCTGGATAACCATAAATGATATCAATTTGTTCTTCTAACAAACATTTAATTACTGCCTCACTTCCTGTTATTTTTGACATAATATTTTAATTAAATTCATCTGTTACACAACCCAAAGACGCTGAAGAAACTACATTAGCATATTTAAATAATGATCCTTTTTCAACTTTCAAGGGAGGTTTTTTCCAATTTTTTTTTCTTATTTCTATTTCTTCATCTGAAATATGCAATGTTATAGTATTATTTTCAGCATCAATAGAAATTTTATCTCCATTTTTAACAATCGAAATATTTCCGCCTACCTGTGCTTCAGGTGTAATATGTCCAACAACAAAACCATGTGTGCCACCTGAGAACCTACCATCGGTAATCAATGCAACATCATTTCCTAAACCAGCTCCCATAATTCCAGCAGTTGGCTTTAACATTTCTGGCATTCCCGGACCTCCTTTGGGCCCAACGTATCTGATCACAACAACATCACCTTTTTTTACTTTACCATTTTTTATGCCAATATTTGCTTCAGCTTCGGAATCAAATACATTTGCTGAACCCCTAAAATGAAGCCCTTCCTTTCCAGTTATTTTTGCTACACTTCCCTCGTTAGCTAAATTTCCGTATAATATTCTTATATGACCTGTTTCTTTTATGGGGTTTTCAAATGTTCTAATTACATCTTGCTCAAAAGCCAGATCAGCTACTTCATTCAAATTTTCTTCTATTGTTTTTCCAGTTACCGTTAAACAATCACCATGTAGGTAACCTTTCTTAAGTAAATATTTTAATACTACAGGAATTCCCCCTATATCATGTAAGTCTTCCATCAAATATTTACCACTGGGTTTTAAATCAGCAATAAAAGGTGTTTTTTCACTTATTCTTTGAAAATCTTCAAGAGAAAAGTCGATATCAGCAGCTCTGGCAATGGCAAGAAAATGCAAAACAGCATTGGTTGATCCACCTAAGGCTACTACTGTTGTTACAGCATTTTCAATTGAGTTTTTAGTAACAATGTCTAAAGGCTTTATATCCATCTCAATAAGACTTTTCATTGCCTTTCCTGTCTCATGTGAAACTTTATTTCTTGAATTATTATTTGCTGGGATTGATGAAGAGAATGGCAAAGACATTCCTAGAGCTTCTATAGCTGAGGCCATCGTGTTGGCAGTATACATACCGCCACAGGCACCAGAACCAGGACATGATTTTCTTATAATTTCTTTGTATTCTTTATCATCAATAACTCCTGCAACTTTTTCTCCCCAGGCTTCAAATGATGAAACTATATCTAATTTTTTGTTTTTATGACAACCAGAGTCAATTGTTCCTCCATACAATAAAATTGAGGGTCTATTCAATCTAATCATTCCCATTAATGCACCTGGCATATTTTTATCACACCCAACTACAGTGATTAATCCATCGTAACTCATTGCTTGCACAACAGTTTCAACAGAATCTGCAATAATATCTCTCGATGGTAAGGAATATCTCATTCCGGGCGTACCCATTGAAATTCCATCGCTAACTCCAATAGTATTAAAAATTAAACCAACATAATCAATGGAATTTACTCCTTCCTTTACATCCAGAGCAAGATTATTTAAGTGCATGTTGCAAGGATTACCTTCATAACCGGTACTGGCTATACCAATTAAAGGTTTATTAAAGTCCTCATCAGAAAACCCAATTGCATAAAGCATAGCCTGAGCAGCAGGCTGTGAGTTATTCTGGGTAATATTACTACTGTATTTATTTAATTTTTTCATCTATAAAAAAAGAAAATTATCTAAGTAAATAAATTTACTCAGATAACTTATCCCATAAAGAAAAACTTTTTCTTTAATTAAAAAAAGAAATATTTAGAAA
>VMCO01000118.1 GCA_008081325.1 Flavobacteriaceae bacterium | reverse complement strand
TACTATCACTTATCTTTATCCCTTGATAAGTACACATGAGTTTGACGGTTTACATGGTCTTGAACTTCGAAGTGAATTTTCTTCGTTTCATTTTCAGTAAATTTAACAATTAAACTTACTGCCCCAATTTTTGGGGTATCTACAAACTTTCGTGCAAGTTGACAATTTTGTGATTCGAAATCGCCAACTTTTTATAGCTGCAAAACGTTACATACAATTAACAAAATGACTCGAACTGATTTAGTAGAAGAAAAATTAAAAGGTTTGCGACAAACACTTCGCAACCATGAGCTGTATGGAAACATTCAAACCATCCAAGATGTACAAGTATTCATGGAGAATCATGTCTATGCGGTTTGGGACTTCATGTCTTTATTGAAAGCTTTGCAACTCGAGCTAACTACAGTAAGTATTCCCTGGACAGCACCAAAAATCCCGACTCTATCAAGATTTATTAATGAGATCGTACATGGCGAAGAAAGTGATCTGAATGAAATTGGCGAACCGGTAAGCCACTATGAAATGTACATTGAAGCTATGAATGAAATCGGAGCTTGTACAAGTGGTATCACAGGATTTATCGATCAAATTGAATCAGGGTCTTCTGTCCAGTTTTCTCTTATTGAAACTGAACTAAACAGCGTAGTGCTTGATTTTGTGAATTATACTTTTTCGATTGTCGAAACAAGAAAACCTCATTTAATTGCAGCCTCATTTACTTTTGGGAGAGAAGATGTAATCCCTGATATGTTCTTAGAAATAATAGAAAAGGCTAAGATTCAAGGGAAAGAATATAACAAGTTGAAATACTACCTTGAAAGACATATTGAGTTAGATGGAGATGAGCATGGACCTCTTTCGCTTCAAATGGTGGAAGAGCTTTGTGGTAATGACGAAACCAAATGGACTGAAGTCGAAGAGGTAGCTAGGCAATCGCTAATTAAGAGAGTCGAATTGTGGACCGCTATTAACACAATGATTATAAATAAGAGGGAGTGTTCTGTCGCATTAAATCATTGAGGATTTAAATTTAGCAGAATTCAACTTTCATCAAGCAGCCAATGACTTAAATGTAGCAAACCAACTTTTCTTTGGATTTATAAGTTGGTCCTTTCTGATGATGTTTATGATTTCTATTCCTGCAAGTGTTCTCTGAGCGGATTCAAATTCTTTGAATCCTGTTGTAATGGCTATTCGACGTTTGATCGTCCGATGATCTTGCTCCACTTTTATCAATATTAATCAGTCTTGGTTTTCCATTGTTACCTATGGCTTTGTTTAGAAACCTCTGTGCAGAACCCTTCATTCTCCGTTTAGTTAGTAGGAAGTCTACAGTATTTCCTTGCTTGTCTACAGCTCGATATAAGTATCTGTCTTTACCTGCTACCTTGATGTAGGTTTCGTCCATTCGCCAACTATCAAATACCTGTTTCTTCCTCTTGTGCATAGTAGCCTCAATCATTGGGCTGAACTTAAACACCCACCTTTGAATAGTGGAATGGTCTACTTTAACACCTCGAATTTTTAGTAATTCTTCCACATCTCGATAACTCAATGTGAATCTCAACTTGAAATAAACCGCTTGAAGAATGATTGCTCTTGGATATCTGTGACGTTTGAACATGAAGGTAATTTTTACATAGCAAACCTAAAGATTTATTACATTGCAATAGTTAACGCGACAGAACCGAATTAATTTATAAATAACAGACGCGAACGATAATTTTTTAATTAACAAATATTTTTTAAAATTGCGTATTGAATCTTATGCGTTTAAATACCTTTATAATAGTTTGGGTTTTTGGATTTCAACTTGCTTCAGCTCAGACTCCTAATATCAAGCTGGGTTTTGGGATAAGTCATTTGTATGACCTTTATGAAGGTCCATTAGAGCTGTCAGGAACAACCGGGAATGTCTCATATGATATAGTAGATATCGATCTTAAAGGCTTGAATGGGACCTATACCAAGTTTGATATAGGATTATCAGTATTGTCAGAAGTTGAACTTAACAATTTAATGTCCTTGAGATTGAGTTTAACCAATGGGTCCATGACTGCACAATTTGACAACCAATATGCCAAAACAGCATTAAATCTTGCAAATATTGGTTTTAGAAGATATCTAAAACCTCGGGTTTTTAGGCGTAAAGTGCAAGCCTATCCTTTTTTTGAAGTTGGACTTGGATTTACCCAATTTGACGCACAGCGATATTTCATCAAAGATGAAGGATTATTTAGTGAAACCAATGGTGTTGCATTTTCAAATTCAGTTACAACGGGGTGTTTATTTACTTTAAGTAGAAAGGTGAGCTTTGATATTGCGCCCAATTTTATCATAAATCATTCAGATGCCATTGATGGATACTCTAACAGAGGTGGAGACATCATGATGCAAACCTCAATCGGTTTTCTATTCAATTTAAATTAAAAAAATATGATAAAAATTCTCAGAAAAATAAGCCTACTTAGTCTTTTGACACTTACTCTTGGTGTTTTAGGGCAGGTACCGTCATACATACCCAACGATAGTCTCATTGGTTATTGGCCCATGAATAACAATGCAAATGATGTGGGTAGCAATGCGTACCACATGAACAATAGCAATGTTACTTTTACCACAGATCGAAAAGGTTCATCAAATGCAGCGGCCTATTTCAGTGGAAATTCTAGCAGTCTATACACTAAAACATATTTTAAGGAGTTTACAGGTACTGTTAACCAGACCTATTCGATTTGGTTTAAAAATGCGACCAATCATTGGAGATATCTCCTTGATTATGGAAACACCTCTGGCTCACGTTTTCAAATGTTACCCGCAACGCGATCCACAACCAAAGTAATTAAAGTTTCCGGCACACAAGGATGTAATACATGCCGATCGGGATCTGCTCATACTTGGCCTACAGGAAACAGCCTTTTAACAGGATGGCATCATATCGTTATTGCTATAGACAAAGATTCAATGAAAACATACTACGATGGGGTGAATTTGGGAACTAAGAGCCACAGTGGCTTCACCTGTAATGATACCGCATATAGAATCTATTTAGCTAGCGATATTGTTTGTATTCCAGAATACCCCAATGTTTACCTTGATGACCTTGGTATTTGGAATAGAACATTATCTGAAACAGAAATTAAAAACATCTATTTATCAAAAACATGCACAACTACGTATTCAATCGATACCATCACCTCCTGCGGCCCATACATGTGGACAGACGGCAAAACCTACACCACCAGTAACAATACAGGCAAAGATACTTTTGTTAATGCAGCAGGTTGTGATAGTATAGTTACATTGAATCTAACAATAAGTGGAATCCCTCCTAATGGATTAGTAGGATACTGGCCATTTAATGGAAATCTTAATGATGAAAGTGGAAATGGATTCCATGGGACAGGAAAACCAAATTATATTACTGATAGAAAATCGACTATTAATTCTGCAATTTCATTACCAAGCTCCACAGCAATTCAACTTCCATCAAGTGTTTTTCAATTTGGATATAATGATACTTTTTCCTTTAGTTTTTGGTTTACACATGAGGCATCTGGTAATGCTAGAATCTTTTCTACAGAAAACTCAGAAGGTAATTTTCGTATTGTAAGAGGAAATGGAAACGGAGCTTATATAATTCAGTTTGGATCAGGGTATTTATACGATACAATTTCTTTTCCAAAAACCTGGAATCACGTGGTATATGTTTATGAGAATAGGTTTGTGAAATTATATGTAAATGGAAATCTCAAGAAATTATTCAATCATACATCTAATCAAGCTCTAAATTATGGGGTTAAAGCAGCAATAGGTGTAAAAGCATCTAGTTTAAATAACGATAAGTGGATTGGCAAATTTGATGACCTTGGTATTTGGAATAGATCCTTATCTGAAAATGAGATAGCTAGTCTATATACCTCTGGAACAATTACCTACACGATTGATACCATTACATCTTGCGGCCCATATACCTGGACCAACGGCGTAACTTACATAACAGATAACACAACTGCCAGAGACACCTTTATTAGTGCATCGGGTTGTGCCAGTATAGTTACTTTGAATCTCCAAATCATAGATAATGATATTTTGCCTGATGATACAACGTTGTGCGATAACAGGTCAATTAAACTTGGCGAAGAAAATACCAATTTCGATACTACAGGATATATTGATGCTGGTAGCTATAACGGCTATCAATACTATTTTGGTCGAACCCTCAGAAGTTGGACTGATGCAAGGTCAAGGGCTATAAATGCAGGATCTGATCTCGCAGTAATTAAAGACTCCAGCGAAAATGCCTATATCCAGTCACAAATAAGTGCGGTCCTGCCAAAAACATTTCAGTATATTCATTTGGGGTTAATTCAAGATACTTCTTCTGCTAACTATGCTGAACCATCAGGGGGGTGGTATTGGCTCAACGGGGATTCTTTAACATTCAAAAACTGGGCATCTTCAGAGCCTAGTAATTCTGCTAGTTGTGCTTCTGGCGAAAACTTTGCAATTATGTGGCCATCTGGCAAATGGAATGATGTATGTTCGAGTCAAGCAGGAAGAGCACTTGTAAAGGTTAAAAACAAATATTCTTCATACCTATGGTCAACAGGAGACACCATCCCCGCTATAACAGTATATCCCGATAGCAGTCAAACATACTGGGTTGAAGTTTCGAATGGTACGTTTAGCTGCCGAGATAGTATTTATATCACCGTTTTACCAAGCTCATACGATACCCTAACATTCTTAGAGTGCGATAGCGTCATTTCCCCAACCGGAAGAGTATATACCAGCACCGGGAGTTATAACGACACCCTTGTAAATAGCTATGGATGTGACAGTGTTATTACTTCACTAGTAACCATTGGAGATACAATATCCCCAACGGTGCTCACTCAGAACGTTACCTTATACCTGAATCAATTGGGTCAAGTGTCCACTTCCTCGCTAGATGTGAACAATGGCTCATCCGACAACTGTGGTATAACATCTTACCGACTCTCAGATTCCATTTTCGATTGTACAGATGTAGGTACCAATACCATTTATTTAATCGTCACCGACAGGTATGGCAACATCGACTCTGCCAGTGCAGTGGTTACGGCACAAGACACGATCAAGCCCACGATAGTTACTACCCCAAGTGATATAGCACTGGGATATTGTGATGCAACATACACGTATGCAATACCAACAGGTGATGATAACTGTGGAGTAACCGTTACTCAAATTTCAGGACTACCACCCGGATCTACCTTCCCAGTGGGATTAACTGTAAATACCTTTGAGATTAGTGACCCATCAGGTAATACAGTAACTACTAGCTTTACGGTAGATATTCGAGCAAGGTACATGCCATTTGCTACCCCAGATATGTCCATTTGTAACAACAATAATAAGCTTGATTTATCGAAAGGCTTTGATAACATCATCTTTATCGGTAGTGGAGTAGAGTCCAATGAAAAGTTCTTTAATCCCAATTCGTTAGAGCCAGGGAGCTACTCCATCACCGCAGAGTTTACCGATAGCATGGGATGTGTATCAACAGAGCAATATGTTATTAAAATTAGATCTACACCAATAGTTCCGAGAATTAAACGGGTGGCTTCTGATCAGATTGCAACAGTAAGAGCGTATAACAACTATCAGTGGTATAGAAACGGAGAAGAATTAGAAGGAGAGGACAAACAGCTTCTGAGGGTACATGAACTAGGGATTTACTCAGTGCTAGTCGGCAATGATGAAAATTGCTTTGAGGCTAGTGAAGGATACGGATTTGGTATCCCGGTTAATGAGGAAAATGTGACCAATCAAGGGCTTGTCAAGGTGTTCCCGAATCCAACTCGAGATATGGTCTTTGTTCAGATCAATGATGAAGTTGAGTTCCATCTGTTAACACTTGCAGATGCAGTGGGTAACAAACTAATCGAACAAGAAACCTCCACTAAGGTGGTGAAACTAGATTTAACTTCGTTAGCTCCTGGGACGTATTATTTGAATATCTTAGGTGGAACAACTAATGAAAATGTAGAAGTAGTTAGGCTTTAGTAGTTGAAAAAAGTATTACTAAAGATTCGATAAAAGTCTTAAAGACTCTACCAAAGAGGAGACTCATCAATGCGATGGGTCTTTTTTCGTTTCTGGGCTTGGGTTTGGTGTGGTTCGATAAAAAGTTCGATAGTCTGCTTGGGGTATCAGATTACGAGGTCAAGAAGGTTCGATAATAGTCTGCTTCCCCCTACATACCTTTGAGCTCATAAAAGATCTTCCGAAGTTCGGCTTCGAGCATAGAGGGAAAGTTACTGCAAAAGGTACAAGTGAGGTAGATATGTACTTCGTTAGCTTAAGCTAAACATTGGCGGCAAGGCAACCACTACTGAGCATGTAATCAAAGTCCATATCATATATCACTAAGGCAAGTATCCGACAAGGATAATTGGACAAGAGCTGATTCGCACTAATTGCAGTCAGAACCTAATCGATACAAGTGGTGTCCTGGAGTTTCAAAATACACTTTATCGCCATCGCAGTCAAAAGTAAGCTCAGTAACTAGTTCATTGCCGAAATGCAAATCCACGCGTAATGTGTCGCCCTCAAATGTGTACGGATTCGTTCCAGGTATCGCATTACTGTCACCTGCTTCAAATGTATTATATAAGGAATCGCAGTTGCTTGAAACACAATAATAAGTGTATCGCACACCCGACTCATAAATGTACATGGTGTTCAGATTGTTATCCTTATAAATCCATTTTCCTTCTATATCGTAATTCGTTTCGGCCATGCGGGTAGGCAATGGATTCGAATCATCTTTACAAGAGATAAAGCCGATCATGCAGAGTAAAATAAGAGTTTTTCTTTTCATGGTGCTCAGCAAAGCTTCAAAAATACATTGTTCAATCTGAACTCGATGCATTTCGTGTGTGCGAAAGTACGAGAAATAGCCCAAACCCCAACTTACTCGATATTCCAATCAAATGGGTTCGGCAATGAGTTTTGGGATCTTAAACCCAATCAGAAAAGTTCGATATTAGTCTGCTCCCCCCTACCAAAGCGGAATAAGTGGGTAAATCCATCTTGTTCCGCTTTTTTGTTTGTGC
>VMCO01000016.1 GCA_008081325.1 Flavobacteriaceae bacterium | reverse complement strand
ATGCATTGGTTAAGAATTGACAGATACTATTCTTCTGAAGATTCTTTTTATGAAGATGATATGAAAAAAGATAATATTAGTGGCTTAAGTAGTTCACTTACATCTTTTGGAGAGCTAGAAAATCCTTCGGAGAATCCTCAAGTAGCCTTTCAACCTATAATGTGTCAGCATTGTAATCACGCTCCATGTGAGACGGTTTGTCCGGTAGCAGCATCAAGTCATGGAAGACAAGGTCAGAATCATATGGCGTACAATAGATGTGTCGGTACCAGATATTGTGCTAACAATTGTCCTTACAAGGTCAGAAGATTTAATTGGTTCTTATATAACGGAAATGATGAATTTGATTATCATATGAATAATGACTTGGGAAGAATGGTTATAAACCCTGATGTTACTGTTAGATCTAGAGGAGTTATGGAAAAATGTTCTATGTGTATACAAAGTACACAAGCGGTTATTTTGAAAGCTAAGCTAGAAGGTAGACCAGTTGCTGAGGGTGAATTTAACGATAAAGTTGCTTGCTCTGCAGCATGTACAACTGGAGCAATTAAATTTGGAGATATTAACGAAAAAGACAGTGAGATATATAAGTTAAAGAATAACGATAGAGCATACCACTTACTTGATGCTGTTGGAACAAAGCCAAATGTTGTTTATCAAGTTAAAGTGAGAAATACTAAAAATAAAGTTTAGAAATTAAAAGATTATGGGATCGCATTACGAAGCACCAATTAGAAGACCATTAGTCGCGGGAGAGAAATCTTACCACGATGTAACGGTTGATATTGCGAAGCCAATAGAAACCAAAGCAAATAAGCAATGGTGGATTGTATTTTCAATATCACTAGTTATGTTTTTGTGGGGTCTGGGTTGTATTATTTATACAATCTCTACTGGATTGGGTGTTTGGGGCTTAAACAAAACTGTTGGATGGGCTTGGGATATCACAAATTTTGTATGGTGGGTTGGAATTGGTCATGCTGGAACTCTAATTTCGGCAGTCCTCCTTTTATTTAGACAAAAATGGAGAATGGCAATTAACAGATCTGCTGAAGCAATGACAATATTTTCTGTTATTCAAGCTGGTTTGTTCCCTATAATTCACATGGGTAGACCATGGCTTGCTTATTGGATGCTTCCTATACCGAACGGATTTGGATCCTTATGGGTTAATTTTAATTCACCTCTTTTATGGGACGTATTTGCAATTTCTACTTACCTTTCTGTTTCCCTTGTATTTTGGTGGACAGGTCTTTTACCAGATTTTGCAATGATTAGAGATAGAGCAGTAAAGCCTTTTCAAAAAAAGATTTATAGCATTTTAAGTTTTGGCTGGTCTGGCCGAGCAAAGGACTGGCAAAGATTTGAGGAAGTTTCACTAGTACTTGCTGGTCTTGCAACTCCTCTAGTTTTATCTGTGCATACAATTGTATCATTTGACTTTGCTACCTCTGTTATTCCTGGCTGGCATACAACAATATTCCCTCCATACTTTGTTGCTGGAGCGATTTTTTCAGGGTTTGCTATGGTTCAGACCCTACTAATTATAATGAGAAAAGTATGTGATTTAGAAGAATATATCACATTACAGCATATTGAATTAATGAATATAGTTATAATGATAACTGGTTCTATTGTTGGAGTTGCATATATTACTGAATTATTCATTGCATGGTATTCTGGAGTTGAGTATGAGCAATATGCATTCTTGAATAGAGCAACAGGACCATACGCGTGGGCATACTGGGCAATGATGAGTTGTAATGTTTTTTCTCCTCAGTTCATGTGGTTCAAAAAATTAAGAACTAGTATAATGTTCTCATTCTTTATTTCAATAGTGGTAAATATTGGAATGTGGTTTGAAAGGTTTGTTATTATTGTTACTTCTCTTCACAGAGACTATTTACCTTCATCTTGGACAATGTTCTCTCCAACATTTGTTGATATTAGTATTTTCATTGGTACAATAGGATTCTTCTTTGTTCTGTTTTTATTATATGCTAGAACATTCCCTGTTATTGCCCAAGCTGAGGTTAAAACGATTCTAAAAAGTTCAGGTGAAAAATATAAAAAATTAAGAGATAGCGGAAAGTCTTTAGTTGGTACAGGTGCTGATTCAAGAACTTCAAAAATTAAAAAAATTAAAAAGTAATATGGGATCTAGTAAAACATTTCATGCTTTATATAATGATGATGACATCTTACTTTCAGCTGTAAAGAAGATTAAAGAAAAACATTATGATATTGAAGAGGTCTACACACCTTTTCCAGTTCATGGTTTAGATAAGGCTATGGGCCTTGAGCCAACTAGAATTGCAATTGCTGCATTTATCTATGGTTGTATTGGGATTACAGTTGCTACTCTAATGATGAATTATATAATGATTGTTGATTGGCCACAAAATATCGGTGGTAAGCCCAGCTTTAGTTATTTAGAAAATATGCCAGCTTTTGTACCTATCATGTTTGAAATGACTGTATTTCATGCCGCTCATTTAATGGTAATTACTTTTTATTTAAGAAGTAGAATGTGGCCTCTAAAAGAAGCTGAAAACCCTGATCCAAGAACAACTGATGATCATTTTTTAGTTGAAATAAGCACTGAAAAACCTGTTGCTGGATTAAAAAAATTGCTTAAGGAATCTGGTGCTGTAGAAATAATTGAAGTAAAACCGAAAGATCATTAGTAATGAATTATAATTTTAAAATATTGTTAATATTGTCTATAATTCTGCAATCGTGCTGGGGTGATAAAGGTGCTCCTAACTACGAGTATATGCCAAATATGTATAAATCTCTTAGTTATGAAGCTTATTCTGAAAATCAAATATTTGAAGACAATCTATCAGCAAGACTACCTGTTGAAGGAACTATCCCGAGAGGTTATTCACTTTATGAGTATGAAGATACTAATGAAGGTTATGATTTAGCTAAAAAAGAACTTACTAACCCTTACGAATTCACCGAAGCTGATATGCTTAAAGCAAAAGAGTTATATACTGTTTATTGTGGAGTTTGTCATGGGTCAAAAGGTGCAGGTCAAGGAATTCTTGTAAAAAGAGAAAAGATTTTAGGTATTCCAAGTTATGCTGATCAAGGTAGAGCTATCAACTCTGGAAGTACTTATCATGTAATTTATTATGGTAAAAATACCATGGGTTCCTATGCAAATCAGTTAAACGAGAGGGAAAGATGGATGGTGACAAGTTATGTTATGAAACTAAAATCAGATTTAAGTAAATAGAATTTAATATGTATACCTTATCAAATAGATTTAAGATTTTTTCATTGTCCTTAATAATTTTAGGTTCATTAGGTTGGTTCTATTCTTATTCTGCATCACATTTAACATTAGAAGAAGTCAAAATTTTATTAGCGGAAGAATCTCATCATGGTTCTCATTCTGACGATACTCATAATATGGATCATCAAAATGAAAAACATCACAATGAAGAATCTCACCATGGGGATGAAGCTCACGGGCATGAAGATGAGCATGCTGAACATGTTTTACATCAAATTCATAACAGACCATATGCTGCACTTTATGTAGCTGCCTTTTTCTTTATGATGATATCACTTGGTGTACTTGCGTTTTATGCAATCCAATATGCTTCGCAAGCAGGTTGGTCACCTGTTTTATTTAGGGTCATGGAGTCAATAACTTACTATCTTCTTCCAGGAGCAATTATTGTTTTATTAATTGCAATTGTAGGTGATAAGCATATATTTATTTGGATGGATCCCGAGGTTGTTGCTCATGATGAAATCATACAAGGAAAAGAAAGTTGGCTAAATAAAAACGCTTTTATCTTGAGAGGTTTAATTTATATAGGTGGATGGTCATTGTATAGATATTTTTCAAGAAAATTTTCTTTAGCACAAGACAAGGCTAAAGACAACAAAAATTTTAAAAGAAACTTCCAGATTTCTGCAGGCTTTTTAGTCTTCT
This sequence comes from Flavobacteriaceae bacterium, assembly GCA_008081325.1. Lineage (GTDB taxonomy): Bacteria > Bacteroidota > Bacteroidia > Flavobacteriales > Flavobacteriaceae > MED-G13. The sequence continues at coordinate 3,189 of VMCO01000016.1, read as the reverse complement.
TTATTTATACCGAATCTATGATGTCGTGGGATTGGATAATGAGTGTTGATCCACACTGGTTTAGTACTTTGTTTGGCTGGTATGTATTTGCAAGTATGGTAGTTAGTGGTGTAACCGTTACTGCTCTAATTACAATATATCTTCAAACAAAAGGACTTATGAAGTTTGTGAATGATAGTCATCTACACGATTTAGCAAAGTTTATGTTTGGTTTCAGTGTTTTTTGGGCTTACTTATGGTTTTCGCAATTTATGTTAATTTGGTATGCAAATATTCCTGAAGAAGTTACATATTTTGTTACAAGAATTGAAATGTATCCAATTCCATTTTTTACTATGTTCTGCCTTAATTTTATTTTCCCATTTTTGGTTTTAATGAATAGCGACTACAAAAGAGTTCCAATATTTATTATAATGGCCGGGGTAATAATTTTAATAGGACATTACATGGATGTTTATATGATGATAATGCCTGCTACTGTTATTGATAGATATGGATTTGGAATTGCAGAATTTAGTTCCATATTAATATTTTTAGGCTTATTTTTGCTCCTTGTTTTTTATTCGCTATCAAAAGAAGAATTATTAGCAAAAGGAAACCCAATGATTAAGGAAAGTGAGAACTTTCATTACTAAATAGAATAAAATATATGACAGCACTATTTATAGTATTAATATTAACATTTATCACAATTGCCATATGGCAAATGATCAAAATATTTGATTTGTCTAGAGCAATTTCAGGTGTTAAAATTGATGATTCTCAAATTGCTAATGATAATGATAATACTACTCAAGCAAAATTAATGCTTGGCTTTCTAGTATTTATATACGCAATAACTATTTTTTCACTCGTCAAGTATGGTAAATTTCCATTGATTTCTAATGCCGCTTCAGCACATGGTGAACAGATTGATACACTGATGATTTGGACTATGGTCTTAATTTTTATAGTTCAAACAATTACTCAGTTCCTTTTGTATTATTTTGCATATAAATACAAGGGTAATAAAAAATCAAAAGCATTATTTTATACAGATAACCACAAACTTGAGTTGATGTGGACTGTTATTCCAGCTGTTGTTCTAACCGGATTTATCACATATGGTCTTTTAACCTGGTCTGATGTTATGAATATGCAAAAAAATGATGATCCTATGGTGATAGAGTTATATGCTCAACAATTCAATTGGAAGGCTAGATATGCTGGTGAGGATAATGTTTTAGGAAAATCAAATGTGAGACTTATCGATATTGATAGAGCTAATATATTAGGTGTAGACGAAAATGACCCAAACGGACAAGATGATGTAATTACAACAGAACTACATTTGCCGGTTAACAGACCGATATTATTTGTTATGAGATCTCAAGATGTAATTCACTCCGCTTATATGCCACATTTCAGAGCTCAAATGAATTGTGTTCCCGGAATGGTTACTAAATTTGCTTTCACTCCAACCGTAACTACGAAAGAAATGAGACAAAATCCATCTATGATTGATAAGGTAATTAATATCAATAATATTAGAGAAGAGAAAAGTGAAGAACTTGCTCTTAAAGGCGAGGAACCTTTAGATCCATATGAATTTGATTACTTGCTTTTATGTAATAAAATTTGTGGAAAATCTCATTACAATATGCAAATGAAAATCATTGTTGAAACTCAAGAAGAGTTCGATAATTGGTACAATCAACAAACTGTATTTAAGAATTCGCTTATAGCGCAAAATTAAAATTATGGCAGAATATATAGAATTTGATAAAGATCATCACGCTCATCACCATAAAGAAACTTTTATAACTAAATATATTTTTAGTCAAGACCATAAAATGATTGCTAAACAGTATTTATTTACTGGAGTATTTTTTATGGGAATTATTGGAATTTTAATGTCAGCCTTAATGAGAATGCAAATTGCATGGCCTGAGGAACCAAATATATTTTTTGATTTTCTTTTAGGTAAATGGGCACCTGAAGGAGTTATGGACGCAGACATTTATTTGGCACTTGTAACGATGCACGGAACTATTATGGTTTTCTTTGTTCTAACTGCGGGGCTAAGTGGAACCTTTAGTAATCTGTTAATTCCATTACAGTTAGGTGCCAGAGATATGGCTTCTGGTTTTCTTAATATGGTTGCTTTTTGGTTATTTTTTGTTTCTACAGTTCTAATGGTTGCATCAATATTTGTTGAAGCTGGTCCAGCTGCTGCTGGATGGACAATTTATCCTCCGTTAAGTGCACTAGAGATGGCTCAACCTGGATCTGGTCTAGGGATGACACTTTGGTTAGTTTCAATGGCCTTTTTTATTGCTTCGTCCTTATTAGGTTCTCTAAATTATATTGTAACTGTTTTAAATTTAAGAACAAAAGGTATGTCTTTAACAAGAATGCCTCTTACAATCTGGGCATTTTTTGTTACTGCAATTATTGGAACAATTTCGTTTCCGGTACTTTTATCTGCGGCACTTTTATTAATTATGGATAGAAGTTTTGGAACATCTTTCTTCCTTTCCGATATTTTCATCCAAGGTGAAGTTTTACATTATCAAGGTGGTTCTCCAGTTTTATTTGAGCATCTATTCTGGTTTTTAGGTCATCCTGAAGTATATATTGTATTGTTACCAGCCTTAGGAATTGCCTCTGAGGTAATCGCAACACACGCTAGAAAACCAATTTTTGGTTATAAAGCAATGATTATTTCCATTTTGGCCATTGCTTTTTTATCTACAATCGTTTGGGGTCATCATATGTTTGTAACCGGTATGAATCCATTTTTAGGTTCAGTATTTACTTTTACAACATTATTAATAGCAATTCCTTCAGCAGTAAAAGCCTTTAATTACATAACAACTTTATGGAAAGGTAATATTCAGTTCAATACACCAATGCTTTTTGCTATTGGATTCGTTTCAACTTTTATAACAGGTGGATTAACTGGTATAATCCTTGGAGATAGTGCTTTAGATATAAATGTTCATGATACATATTTTGTAGTTGCGCATTTTCATTTAGTGATGGGAATATCTGCATTATATGGGATGTTAGCTGGTATTTATCATTGGTACCCCATTCTTTTCGGAAAAATGATGAATAAGAATCTTGGCTATATTCATTTTTGGGTAACAGCGATTTCAGCTTATGGAGTATTTTTCCCAATGCATTTTATTGGTATGGCTGGTCTTC
>VMCO01000070.1 GCA_008081325.1 Flavobacteriaceae bacterium | reverse complement strand
GCTTTACTTATGACACTAGGACATGCTTCTATGGCGGTTGAAACACCTACTTTTTTTTTCATAGGAATAGCCTTTCTTGTAATAGGGACGGGTTTTTTTAAGCCTAATATAACTTCGATTATTTCAAAAATTTATGAAGGTAGAGATGATAAAAAAGATGGTGCTTTTAATATCTTTTATATGGGTGTTAATGCTGGGGCATTTTTAGGTATTATGTTATGTGGTTGGGTCGGAGAGAGGATAGGATGGTCCTTTGGTTTTGGTTTGGCTGGAATATTCATGCTTCTTGGTATGATACAGTTTTATTATGCACAACCTTTATTTGGTAAAATTGGAGATGCACCTGAAAAATCCATTGAAAAATTAAGTGTTAAACAAGATCAAAATGAAAAACTTAATCCTTTTTCACGCCTTGATATTTTTCTAATATCAATTTTTGTTATTAGTGCACTTATATTCATTGTTAACGATCCATTAAGCAAAATAGGTGAAATCAATATTTTGAACTTTACTTACTTTGGGATGGAAAATTCATTGTTTTTTGCTCTTGTTGCATTTATAGCATTTATAATGCTGTTGCTGGTAAGAATTCCTAGATACACACCAATTGTACGAGATAGAATGATTGTTTTTACAATATTTTGTCTTTTCACAGTCTTCTTTTGGGCAGCTTTTGAGCAGGGCGCTGGTTCTTTGCCGCTATATACTAGAGATTTTACGGACCGATTTCTTGAAGGTAACTCAGCACTAATCTTTAAAATTGTTGATATTTCAGTTACGATTATTCCTTTATTGGTAATTACATATGTTTTAATAAGCTTATTTAAAAAAACCTTTAGTGAAATTCTTTTATCAAATATTGTATTAGGTATTAGTTTTGTAATTATTTGGGGTATTATAATTTTTAAAATATATACTGAATCACAAGCTACCTCAACCGAGGTGCCTATTACTTGGTTTGCAATTCTTAATTCTCTGTTTATAATTGTTTTTGCCCCGCTATTTTCAAAATGGTGGGACAGTAGCTATAATCCACCTGCATCAGTAAAATATTTCTTAGGATTAGCACTTTTAGGGATTGGTTTTGGGTTTTTAGCTTTCGGAGCAAGAAATGTTCCTTCAGGTGCAGATAGTGCAAGTTTAAGCATGATTTGGCTAGTTTTAGCATATTTGTTTCACACTTTAGGTGAATTATGTTTGTCTCCTATGGGGCTTTCTTATTTAAGTAAACTGATTCCTGCAAGGATGATTGCCTTTATGTTTGGAGTATATTATTTGGCTGTTGCTATCGGAAATAAGTTAGCTCATTACATTGGTGGAGATATTGATAAAATCACACAAGACTATAGTTTATCAGGTTTCTTTTTAATCTTTACAGTTATTCCTATAGCGCTTGGATTTATTTCTCTGTTATTACATCCTTTGATAAAAAAATCAATGCATGGAATCAGATAGAGGTTAAATATTTATATAAATTATACAAATTTAAATCTGATATCTTTTCTTATTTTTGTCAAATATTATTTATTTATGAGATATTTTAATTATATAATCTTTATACTAATTTTTTCATTTTCCTCAAGTTCTTTATCTCAAGAAATAAAGTGGATATCACTAGAGGATGCAGTATACTTGCAAGAAGCTGCCCCTAGAAATATAATTATCGACATGTACACTAATTGGTGCGGACCTTGTAAGTTGTTAGATAGAAATACATTTGCCAATAAAGATGTAGCAAATTATATAAATGAAAATTTTTATGCTGTCAAATTTAATGCTGAAGGAAATGATGTTGTAAATTTTAAAGGTTATACATTCGAGAATCCAAATTATGATCCAGCTAGGGCTAATCGAAGAAATAGTAGTCATCAGTTAAGTCAGGCATTTAGAATTCAGGCTTTCCCAACAATTGTTTTTTTGGATAAATCTTCTAATTTATTACATAAGTTAAGAGGTTATAAAACCCCAAAACAATTAGAAGTTTATTTAAAACTATTTACCGATGAAAATTATAAGAATTATCAATCCCAAGAAGATTTCAACAAATTCTTTGAATCATTTGTTTACGAGTTTGACTCTAAATGATAATTTATTATTTTTTTAGCAGTTTCTTTGCTCGCACCCTCCTTGTTTAATAGATTTTCTAAATCCTTGTAAAAATTTAACACTTTTTTTCTACCATCTTCATTAAGAATAATTTTGAGTTCTTCTTTAATGTTCTTGTAATTTAATTCTCCTTGAATTAATTCAGTAATGGCTGACTTGCCTAAAATTAAATTTACAAGAGAAATAAATTTTAAATTTTTTAGTAAATATTTTCCAATTTGAAATGAAACCCAACTCGATTTATAACAAACAACCTGAGGTGTTTTAATTAATGCTGTTTCTAGAGTAGCTGTTCCAGAAGTTACCAAAGCTGCAGAGGATTTTTTAAGAATATCATAAGTTTGGTTTTCAGCTATTTCAATGTTACGGGCATCAATTTTTTCTATATATTTTTCGTAAAAATGTTTGTTTTTTGAGGGTGCTGCACATATAATGAATTTGTAATCTTTAAAATCCTTGACAACTGTCAGCATTTCTGGTAATATTTTACTTATTTCCTGATCTCTACTTCCCGGAAGTAATGCAATTAGTTTTTCTCTTTTTTGATTTTCTCTTTCTTTCTTTTTTAAAACATCAAGTAGGGGATGTCCAACATAAAAAACTTCGTATTTTAAATTTTTGTAATAATCTTCCTCAAAAGGAAGGATAACAAACATTTGGTCAATAACTTTTCTGATTGTTTTGATTCTGCTTTCTTTCCATGCCCATATTTGCGGAGAAATATAAAAGTGATTTTTAAATTTTTTAGATTTTGCCCACTTTGCTATTCTCATATTAAAACCAGGAAAATCAACATAAATTATTGCATCTGGACTATAATTCATGATATCCTTCTTACATTTTGATATATTCCCTAAAATTTTAATTAAGTTTTTAAAAACTTCTAGGAAACCCATATAAGAGTAATCTTTATAATGCTTTACAAGATTTCCTGACTCTGCTTTAATTAAATCTCCACCCCAGCATCTAAATTCTGAGTTCTTATCTAATTTTTTTATTTCTTTGATAAGATTGGAACCATGTAAGTCACCTGACGCTTCTCCAGCTATAATATAGTATTTCACTAAAAGTTGTTTATGTAAATGGTTAATATTGCCATGATAAAAGTAGCAACAAGAACGCCTCGAGCTCTTTCATCGTAATTATATTTTAAAAAAACAAAAAAAACAAACAAGTTGATTATAGCACCTAGACTAATAAGTTTTGTTATATAATTATCAGATATAGAATCTGAGATTATTTTAGAAATATTTGAAATTTTAACTTCTTGAAATAATAAAACTACAGTTAGGATAGCTCCAACAGTATTAGCAAGAAAACCACTAAATAACCCGACCAAAAACTCTTTTTTATTCAACTTAATTTCCAATTTTTTATTTCTTCTAAATCAGAGTAGGAAGTCATATCATAACTTATAGGGACTACTGAAACAAATCCATGATCAAGTGCCCATTCATCTGTTTCTTCACTTTTGTCCTGATTAATAAAACTTCCTGTTAACCAATAATACTCTTTCCCTAGTGGACTAATTCTTTTGTCATAGTTGTCTTTCCAATAACCTTTGGCTTGTTTACATATCTTAATCCCCTTAAAGGTTTTTACTTTTGAAGGAAAATTTACGTTTAAAATTAAATTCTGTTTGCTTTGATTTAGAACATTAAGGCAAATTTTTTCTATGTAATTTTCACATGGCTTGAAGTTTGCGTTCCAACTGTAATCCAAAAGGGAAAAACCTATTGATTTAATCCCTTCAATCCCAGCTTCAACTGCCGCACTCATAGTTCCAGAATATATGACGTTTATTGACGAATTTGCTCCATGATTAATGCCTGAAACACATAAATCAGGTTTTCTGTCCAAAACTTCTCTAATAGCAAATTTAACACAGTCAGCTGGAGTTCCAGAAATGCTGTATTCAACTTGTGGGCCATCGTCTATTTTTTCTTTTTTTGAATATAGGGTATCACTTATAGTGATAGCATGACCCATTCCGCTCTGGGGACTATCAGGAGCAACTACTACAACCTCTCCAATTTTATTCATTACACGAATGAGAGTTCTTAGACCAGGAGCAGTTATTCCGTCATCGTTAGTAACAAGAATTAAAGGTTTTTTCATAATTAAATATATGAAGACAAAAGTACACAAATAAATAATTAACTACTTTAACAAAAAATTATACAATAGCTCATATTTTTTGGCTTAGAATTTGATTATTTTTGATTTCTTATGAGTAAAAATCTTTTCACACCGCTTATTGCATTTATAATGTGTTTAGCCTCTTGTAGCTTTGTTTCAAAGGACTTTGATGCAAGTGACAAAGACAGTCTAATTATACAGCTTATAACTTATGTGCTTGATCAAGCACACTATCTTGATAAAGATATAAATGACGATTTCTCTGAAAAGGTTTTTGATACTTTTCTTGAAAACCTAGATCCTTACAAAAGATATTTTTATGCATCTGACATCTATGAGTTTTCAAAATATAAGCATTCTATTGACGATGCATTTAAAAATCCAAACTTAGATTTTTTTGATTTAGTACATGAAAGATACAGTTCAAGGATGTTAGAGTCAGAAAAAATATTTAACGATATACTTTCAAAACCATTTGATTTTTCAAAAGATGAGATCTGTGAATGTGATTTTGAGGTGCTGGATTATGTACAAACGAAAGATGAATTATACGACAGGTGGAGGAAACTCTTAAAAATTTATGTTATTGAAAATTATCATAATGAAATAGAGGATGATTTAAGGAAACAAGAAGAGGATCCCTACTTTAAACTTAGAAAATTAGATTTAATTGAAAAAGAAACTCGTGATGCCTTAAACGAAACAATGAATCAAAATTTTAGATTCATTTCAGAAGAAATGCAAAGATCTGATTGGTTTTCTGTTTATATAAATTCTTTTGTATCTCAATATGATCCAAATACCTCATACCTAGATCCGGAGTCCAAAGACAGATTTGATGTCGATATGTCGGGTAATTATGCTGGTATTGGGGCAAGGCTACAAAAAAAGATTGATAAAGTAGAGATAACAGAGGTTATTTCTGGAGGTCCAGCATGGCGTGACAATATTTTAGAGAAGGGTGATGCTATTTTAAAAGTCAGACAGGATGATGAAGAGGAGCCTGTAAGTATACTTAATATGAGGCTGAGCGAAGCTGTAAAATTAATCAAAGGTAAAAAAGGTACAAAAGTACATTTAACAATTAAAAAAGTTGATGGTTCAATTTCAGAGGTTTCAGTAAAAAGAGATATAGTTTTGTTAGAAGAAACATATATAAAATCTTCAATTGTTGAAAAGGGTAACAATACCTTTGGGATAATCAATATTCCAAAGTTTTATATTGATTTTGATAACCAGAGCAATAGAGATGCGGCTAAAGATTTAAGAAGTGAAATTGAAAGACTAAAAGAACAAGGTGTCCAAGGCTTGGTAATTGATTTAAGAAATAATGGTGGCGGAGCATTAAAAACTGTTGTTGAAATGGCAGGTATGTTTATTAAAAACGGTCCAGTTGTTCAAGTAAAGTATTTTGATAAAGAAAAACAGGTTCTTAGTGATAGAGATAGATCCATTTTGTGGACGGGTCCACTTGTTATTTTAGTAAATGAAGGATCAGCTTCAGCATCAGAAATATTAGCTGCCGCTATGCAGGATTATAAAAGAGCTATTATCATTGGAGGTAATCAAACGTGGGGTAAAGGAACGGTTCAAAATGTTTTCCCTCTTAACAGAATGGTTAGAGGAAATACTAACGGTGATCTTGGGGCACTTAGGTATACCACCCAAAAATATTATAGGATAAATGGTGGTTCTGTTCAACTTGAAGGGGTTAAAAGTGACATTAATGTACCTTACAGATATAAATATTTAGATTTTGGAGAAAAAGACTCTGAAAATCCGTTACAATGGGATGAAATTGATCAGGTTGAGTATGCTACATGGGATAGTAACTTTAATTTTGATGAAGCTATTAGGAAAAGTAAGAAAAGAATGGCTGATAACAAATATTTAAAATTAGTTGATGAAAATGCTAAATGGATTAAATCAGTGAGAGACGATAAGTTGATAAATTTAAATTATGATAAATTTAAATTAGAGTTGGACGAAAACTCATTAAAAACCGAAAAATTTAAAGCACTTAACGATTTTTCAATGGACTATAACTTTAAATCTCTTCCTTATGAACTGGATTTAATTAAAAATGACTCTGTGCTTGGATTAAAGAGAAGTAGATGGCATAAAAGTCTCAATAAAGATTTTTATATCGACGAAGCTTTGAATGTCCTTTCTGATTTAAGATCTTCGTATCTTGAAAATTAACAGTTAAGTTATGTATAGCCTTGCCAAAAAGTTTTTTGATTTTAAGAGAAACTTTTTAGGAATAATAAGTTTAAGTTATATAATATTAGTTTTTTTTATTTCCGTTTTTGCTTACGTATTAGCACCCGATAATTCTACAAATGCGAATACAATGAATCTTTCGATTCATTCAAAAAAACCTGGATTTTCTACACAAATGTTAGTTTACAAACAAGCTGATATCAAAAAGTTCTCATTTAAATCTATTTTTTTTGGATATAAAGATCAAATAAATCAGATTCCTATAATAGAATATGAGATTAAGGATCAAGACATACATTATTTCCCTTATGGTTCTTTACAAAATGAAGTAAAGACTATAAACTTGAATGCTGTTGATATAATTGATAAAAAATATTACTTTGGAACTGATAAATTTGGTAGGGATGTTTTAAGTCGCATAATTATAGGTTCTAGGATATCTTTTTCTATTGGTTTTATTTCTGTATTTATTTCTTTGTTTATAGGAATTATTTTAGGGTCTATTTCTGGTTACTATTCTGGTTTTCCTGACAAAATTATTATGTGGTTAATTAATGTTACTTGGTCTATCCCTACATTACTTCTTGTCATTGCAATAACCCTTGCCTTAGGAAAAGGTTTTTGGCAGGTGTTTATTGCCGTAGGATTAACAATGTGGGTAGAGGTTGCTAGAATAGTTAGAGGACAGGTAAAGCAATACAAAGAAAGACAATTTGTTATTGCTGCAAAAGTTTTGGGATATCATGATTTTAGGATAATAATCAATCATATAGTGCCAAATATTAGATCTCCT
>VMCO01000125.1 GCA_008081325.1 Flavobacteriaceae bacterium | reverse complement strand
GAAAATTATTTGGGGAAAAGTCATACGATGTGCTTAAAAAGTTTGGAAGTGATCTAACTAAAATAGGATTTAAAATAGGTGTTGTTATGTGTATTGTTGGGTTTATTTTTTATTATCCTCTCGGAAGAATATTTAACAATGACCCTGTTGTTTTACAAGAGTTTTATAACATTTTTTGGATCGTACTAGCAATGCTTCCTTTGTGCTCAATTGCATTTATTTTTGATGGTATATATAAGGGGTTGGGTTGGATGAAAGATCTTCGAAATGTTTTACTGTTTTCAACGTTTATCGTTTTTGTTCCTTTTGTTATTTTATTTGACAACTATGATTTAGGTCTACACGGAATATTTTATGCATTCACATTGTGGATTTTAGCAAGGTCAATTCCACTGATCATTAAATTCAAAAAAACTTTTAATTAGCTTTCATAAAAAATGTACATTTGGGGCTCAATAAATAGCTAAATGTCAAAAATTAGAATTACAAAAAAATTTAGGTTTGAAGCTGCTCATGCTTTGTATGGCTATGACGGAAAATGTAAAAATATTCATGGCCATAATTATAAGTTATTTGTAAGTATTATAGGAGAGCCAATAAGTAACCAATCTGATGTTAAGTTTGGAATGGTAATGGACTTTGATGATCTTAAAAAAATTGTAAAATCTGAAATTATAAATGAATTTGATCATTCTGTAATATTTAATAAAAACTCACCACATAAAGAATTGGCTGATGAGTTAATAAAGAACGGTCATAAAGTAATTTTAGCTAATTATCAACCTACAATTGAGGAAATGATTATTGATTTTGCAGAGCGAATATCTTCAAAGCTACCTGCTGAAATTAAACTTCACTCACTAAAGCTGGAGGAAACAGAAACTTCATATTCAGAGTGGTTTGCTGCTGACAATTAATCTTTTATATATCTTTGGTCTTGTAAATCATGAAAGTAACCGAGGGAAAGAAAATATATTTTGCGTCTGACAACCATTTAGGAATTCCTAATTACAGGTCAAGTTTATTGCGTGAAAAAAAGTTTGTAAAATGGTTAGATACAATTAAAATTGATGCACATTCAATTTATCTTTTAGGCGACTTATTTGATTTTTGGTTTGAATACAAAACAGTTGTGCCCAAGGGCTTCACTAGGGTCTTGGGAAAAATAGCCGAGATTGCAGATTCTGGAATTCCGATATATTTCTTTACAGGAAATCATGACATGTGGGTGCGTGACTATTTTCAATTAGAGCTTGGAGTAAAAGTGATTACTGAACCTCAACAATTTGAGATTAACGAAAAGAGTTTTTTTATTGGTCATGGAGATGGTTTGGGGCCTGGTGATACTTCTTACAAGTTGATGAAAAAATTTATTACAGGAAATAGATTTTTTAAGTGGTGCTTTAGATGGGTTCATCCTGACATTGGGGTTAAACTCGGCCAATTTCTTTCTAAAGAAAAAAAGTTAATGTCAGCGAAAAAAGATATTGGCGATATCGAAAATCAGTGGTTAACTCAGTATTGTAGAAAAAAACTTGAAACAAAGCAATATGACTATTTCATCTTTGGTCATTCACATATCCCTCTTGACGTTGAATTAACTCCGGAATCTAAATACATCAATCTTGGAGATTGGATTAAAAATTTTACCTATGCTGAATTTAACGGCGAAAACTTGTCCCTAAAAAGATTTGATTAAAAATTAGTTGACAAACTAAATACGTAAGATCTTAAACTTGCGGGCTCATAAAATCTGCTGCCAAAAGCGTTTAGCCTTATATTATCAAAATACTTTTCGTCAAATAAGTTTCGTATTTGCAGCCCAGCTGTAATTTCTAAATCTTTTATTCTGTAGGTGTTTTTCAAAGCAAGATTTGATAAGAAAAATGAAGGAATTTTGATCTGATTCATATCGTCAGCAAATAATGAGTGTGCATACTTTAGGTCAAACTTTGCATAAAAGGTGTCTTTATTGTAAATCCATTCAACTGAAAAATTTGATTTTGGTACACCAGGAAGCTGCCCATTAATAAGTTGGTTTGTGAACTCATAATTTGCCTGTGTATAAGAAACATTAAAAGTATTTAGCTTGCTAGGTCTATAAGACCCTTCAAGCTCAATTCCATACCTTTTTGAAGTTCCAAGGTTTCTGTAATAATTCATTCCCCAAATTTCATAACTCACAATTTCATCTTCAGTATCAATATAAAAAGCTGTTAAATTATAAGAAATATCTTTAAGAGATTTTCTAAAACCTAAATCTGCCCCTTTTGAAATCATTGGTGATAGTTCTTCGTTAAAACCTGATCCAAGCGGATTTGATGAAAGCTCACTTAGAGATGGTGTTTCATAGGCATGACCATAGTTAATATAAATCTCTCCGTTTTTAGTCGCTTTGAAAATTAGTCCAAGAGTCGGAGATAATGCGTTTAATGATTTTGAGTAGTCAATATATTGTTGGGTTATCCCAATATTGTCATCCAATGAAATTTCATGTCCGTCATATCTAAGCCCAGCTTGTATACTATATTTTGATTTATTAAATGAGCCCAAGATAAATGCTCCGTAAGACCTGAAAGATTCCATTTGATCCATGACTTTGACTCCTTTTTCGCCTTCATTGTTTTCAAATCTTTTTCTGTCATCTTTTTGGTCTTGAATAGACGTGCCGACCATCCATTCTAAATTCTGAGATTTGTCTTTAATGCTTATTTCTGCTCCTGAAAAATCTCTATTTAATTCAACATAGCCCCCATTTGTAAATGGCAGTAGTCCGACAAAATCTCTATTACTATAATATACGTTTGAATTAACCTCACCTAGCTTGGTATCCCAGTCTAAAACTACTCCTGTTTGGATTTGTTTGATTGATTCTTGTGAATTATAAAGTACATTTCTATCTCTTGCTTGTGATCTATTTTCTTGAACTGATTCAATATTTAATCCTCCTGGGTCAAAAGCGTACGGACTATCAAAATAAAGCAAATTGAATTTCAAATTCATATTTTGTAGCTTCCTTGCATGCTTAAAAAATAAAGACTTATTTAAGTAGCTACTATGGTCTCTATATCCATCACTCTCAGCCTGAGAAATGTTTAAAATAGTGGATGACTTTTCACTATTTGTTGAGTATGTGCCTTTAATGTTTTTATAGCCATAACTTCCATAACCAGCCTCCACAATATACTTGTCAGTAAGATTAGAAAAGGTACTTATACTAACTACTCCTCCAGATGCATTTCCATATCTTGTGGATGACAGGCTTTTCATGATCTCAACATTCTCAATTAGCTCAAAAGGGATGTTATCTACTTGTGATTGGCCATCTGGAGTCGTTAGTGGCACCCCGTCTAGAATAATTTTTAGGCCCCTGATTCCAAAAGCTGAACGAGCACCAAAACCCCTAATTGCCATTCGGTTATCTTGCGCTTGATTTTCACTGTTTGTAATCCAAAGTCCAGCAGAAAAATCAATTGCATCTTGAAAATTCACAGCTTTAATTCCATATTCATCATATGAAATTTCTGACACTGTAAGTGCTGGATTAGCCTGATTAATTAACGCGCTCTTTAGCATTATCTCATCTAAATTTAAGGTGTCTGATTGTAGGGCAAATAAATTAGTTTGCAATAATAACGCACCAAAAAATAGTAGTCTATGTATTTTCATTCATGTCTTTTGTTAAATCTAATTTTCTAAATGTTGGGAATTTAATTGCTGTAAACCCAACTGTTAATATTGTCATTACTCCTCCAAATACAACAGCAGGAACGGTCCCCATTAATTTAGCGGTTGCTCCGCTTTCAAAGGCGCCAAGTTCATTCGATGAACCAACAAAAATTGAGTTTACAGAAGCAACTCTTCCTCTAAATTCATCCGGAGTTTTTAATTGTAAAATAGTTTGTCTTATAATCATTGAAACTCCATCGGTCAGTCCATACATAAACAGAGCAAATACTGATAGCCAAAATATGTCAGAAACCCCAAATACTATTATTGATATTCCAAAACAGAATATGGCAAAGAGCAATTTTTTACCAGCATTTCTTGTAAGGGGAATATGAGCTGAGGCCACCATCATTAAAACAGAGCCAACTGCTGGGGCTGCTCTAAGAATTCCAAACCCTTCGGATCCTACATTTAAAATATCTTGTGCGTAGATCGGTAGAAGCGCAATAGCACCCCCAAACAAAACGGCAACCATATCAAGGGTCAAAGCGACCAATATAGATTTTGTTTTATAAACAAAATTTAATCCAGCCTTAAGGCTTTGAAAAATTGGCTCTCCGATTTTAGGATTAAGAATTGGTTTTTTCTTTATAAACCCGATCAAAAACAATCCAATGATTATTGCTCCTAGTACTATTCCCATTGAGTTATGAACTCCGATCCAGGCGATAGAAAACCCTGCAAAGGCAGGGCCTAAAACCACAGCCAACTGCCAAGTTGAACTACTCCATGTAGCTGCATTGGGATATACTCTTTTTGGAACAATCAAAGCAACTAAAGAAAAAATTGTTGGGCCGATAAATGCTCTTACAAATCCTCCAATAAAAACTAAAATGTAAATTCCAATTAAGATTTGAGAGTTTTCATAATTTTCATAAGCATAAGGACTGGTTATAAAATAGTATCCTATAGCTACCAGTAAAAAAGCGGTAATACATTGAACAAATAACATTTTCTTTTCTCGTTGATCAACAATATGTCCTGCAAACAAAGCTGTAGAAATTGCAGGGATGACCTCTACCAAACCAATTAAGCCCAATGACAAAGGGTCTTTTGTAAGACTGTAAACCTCCCACTCAACAATGATAAACTGCATGGACCAACCAAAGACCAGAATAAACCTTATCACAAGGAAAAAGTTAAATTCCTTAAATCTTAATGCTGCATACGGGTCAAGCTTTTCTTCCAAATTACTTACTTAATTCTTTAGCTTGTTCAATCAAAAATGCTGCCTCTTTTTTCATTTCCGGCAATTTTAAATGGACATAGTTAGTATAATTTGGGTGTAAAACCAGTAAGTTCATTGAACTTATTTTCTTGTTATAATATTTTTCAAGAATGAACTTATATACATTTTGCTGAAGCGCATATCGATTAAAGCTATTGTCAGCAATATGAGACAGACCATCACGACCATAATTAAAATCCTTTAAAATCGGCTGGTTGTTGTGATCAATTAATTTTGATGTTCTCTTCCAATCAAAAATAAACAGTTCACCGTTTTCTTTTTGATAAACCATATCCACGGTGCCTGCCAACGAAAGGCTTTCGTCAAAAATTCTCCACTCAGTCCTGTAGGGTTGAAGCTTTTTATATTTTTTATGAAAATTTTTAAAAAAATCAAATTCTGGAGGATAATCCTCGTGAAATATTTCATTATAAAAATCTTCAATCTTCTCATGTAGTGTGGTGCCTTTTAATGCAGCATCAATTCTCTTTTTTTCCCATCCTTCCAGGATTTGTTTGATTGTTGCTTGTAGCACCTCTGAATCATATTCAACGTGATCTTGATTTAGTTTTTCGATTGCTTTGAGCTCTGCCCAATACGCAGAATCAAATTCAGGAAAGAACTTATCTATAATTTCCGTAACAGAAAATTTTGCTTTCTGTCCATCAATAAAATAATTGTGCTCTGCTTCGTCAAAACTAATTCTACTATCATTAATATGTTTATGAATTTCAGCTAACAATTCTAGTTGTATTTTATTTCCGTTTTTACTTTTGAAAAGCCTCTGAACATTTCCATCACACCGCAGTATCTTGTCACAGAAAGATCAACAGCTTTTTCTATTTTCTCTTTATCTAAGTCTTGACCAAAAAAATGATATTCTACTGTCACCTCATTATAAAACCTGGGGTGTTCATCCGTTAATGAGGCTGTAGTGTTAATCTTAAAATCATCAAGTTCGACTCTCATTTTTTTGAGTATTGCCACAACATCAAGCCCAGAGCAAACAGCAAGCGAACCAAGCATGATTGCCTTTGGTGAAGCTATCTTTTCCTCTCCATCAGCACTCGTTCCAAGAATAGTAGAAACTCCATTTGGATTAATGCATTCAAATTCTGTAGTTCCCTTTTTCCAATTTGTAATAACTGTATTTGTATCCATATTTTTATTTTGGTGAAAGGACAATTACAAATTCTCCCTTCGGTTTGTTTTTGTCGAAATGTTCAACTGACTCTTTAATCGTACCTCTAAATGTTTCTTCATATAATTTTGTCAGCTCACGAGAAACGCTGATTTGACTTTCAACATCAAAGTAATTTGATAAATCATTTAGCGTTTTTAAAATTCTATGAGGTGACTCATAAAAAACCATTGTCTTTGTTTCAGCAGATAATTCTTTTAATCGTTTTGTTCTTCCTTTTTTAACAGGCAAAAACCCTTCAAAAGAAAATCTATCGCAAGGTAATCCTGAAGATACTAAGGCTGGCACAAAAGCTGTTGGGCCGGGTAAACATTCGACCTCGACTTCATTATTTATACATTCACGAACAAGTAAAAATCCCGGGTCAGAAATGCCCGGAGTACCCGCATCAGAAATCAAAGCAATCTCAATATCATCTTTAAGCCTATTAATTATAGAATCTAATTTTTTATGCTCGTTATGCATATGAAAAGATTCTACAGCTGTATCAATGTTGTAGTGTTTTAATAGTTTCGATGATGTTCTTGTGTCCTCAGCTAAAATTAGATCTACTGACTTTAGCACTTCAATGGACCTTAAAGTAGTGTCTGCTAAATTTCCTATTGGTGTTGGAATGACGAATAGCTTGCTCATAAAAAAATCTTTAAATTAAATTTAAGTTAGGTTAATATCAGCTTGTTTTTTACTAAATTTATTCGACTCAATTTTGAGAATCAATTAAGCTATCAACTTTTTAAATTTACAAAATGTTTCTTGAAAATACCTTAAATTTTGACAAACAAACTGGATGGATTGAGGTTGTATGCGGGTCTATGTTTTCAGGAAAAACAGAAGAGTTAATTAGGAGAATCAGACGCGCTCAATTTGCCAATTTGGATGTAGTCATCTTTAAGCCAAAGGTCGACACAAGAGATGAAAAGGATACTGTGGTTTCGCATGATGATACAACTATCGATTGTAAGACGATGAATAAGGCCTCCGACATTTATAATCATGTGAAAAACATACGGGTTGTTGGAGTGGACGAGGCTCAATTTTTTGATGACGAGATTGTCGAAGTTTGTAATGTGCTTGCCAATCATGGCGTTCGAGTAATTGTTGCTGGACTTGACATGGACTATAAAGGAATTCCATTCAAAAACATGGCCAATCTGATGGCAACCGCTGAATATGTAACCAAAGTACACGCAATATGTCCTGAAACAGGTGGGCTTGCTCAATACAGTTATAGAAAAGCTGAAAGTAAAAAAAGAATCTTGCTTGGAAGAGGAG
>VMCO01000054.1 GCA_008081325.1 Flavobacteriaceae bacterium | reverse complement strand
ATTAAATTAAGCTTTACCTGTTGGACCAAAATTCAATTGAAATTTTGGGTTATCATAGTCTTTTATAGAACCAAAGTTATCTTCAAATCTACTGATATTATCATTTAAAGCCTTAGCTAATTTTTTAGCATGCTGTGGTGTAATAATAATTCTTGATTTTACTTTATTCTTAGGAGATCCGGGCATTATGGAAACAAAGTCAATAACAAACTCTGAAACAGAATGATTAATAATAGCTAAATTGGAATAAGTTCCTTCTGCTACTTTTTCATCTAATTCAATATTAATCTTTCCTTTAGGATCTTTATTTTTTTCCATAAAAAAAATTAATTAGTATTCATTTCCTGATCAGGCATAGAAGCATCCATAAGCTCATCATAACTTTCCTTGGATCCCACTAAAATATCGTCATACTTTCTAAGGCCAGTACCAGCAGGGATTCTATGACCAACAATTACATTTTCTTTCAATCCGTCAAGATAATCAACCCTTGCATTAACCGCAGATTCATTTAAAACTTTAGTTGTTTCTTGGAATGAAGCAGCTGAAATAAATGACTTAGTTTGTAATGAAGCTTTTGTAATTCCCTGAAGAATAGGAGTTGCAGTTGCCGGTCTAGCATCTCTTGCTACCACTAAACTTTTGTCTTCTCGAGTCAAAATTGAATTTTCATCTCTGAAGTCTCTTGAAGAAATTATTTGGCCAACCTTGAATATTTGGGAATCGCCTGCATCTTCTACAATTTTCTTTCCATAAATACTATCATTTTCATCTATGAAATCGGACTTGTGGACAAGCTGATCTTGAAGGAAAATTGTATCCCCAGAATCTTGAATTTTAACTTTCCTCATCATTTGTCGAACAACAACTTCAAAATGCTTATCGTTTATTTTTACACCCTGTAATCTATAAACTTCTTGTACCTCGTTAACCAAATATTGCTGAACAGCTGAAGGTCCTTTAATATTAAGTATATCATTCGGAGTAATAGATCCTTCAGACATTGGAGTTCCAGCTTTTACAAAATCATTTTCTTGAACTAAAATCTGGTTTGATAGTTTTATAAGATATTTTCTTACTTCTCCAGTTTTAGCTTCAATTATAATCTCTCTATTTCCTCTTTTAATTTTTCCAAAAGATACGACACCATCAATTTCACTAACAATAGCAGGGTTTGAAGGGTTTCTTGCTTCAAATAATTCTGTAACTCTAGGTAAACCACCAGTAATATCACCAGTTTTTGCTGATTTTCTAGGAATTTTAACTAGGATTTTACCGAGATCAATTTTATCTCCATCATTTACAACAAGATGTGCTCCAACAGGAAGGTTATATGATCTTATAATTTCATTTTTAGAGTTTTTTACATGTAATGTTGGAATAAGCTTTTTATTTCTTGATTCAATAATCACTTTTTCCTGAAATCCAGTTTGTTCATCGATTTCAACCTCAAAAGTTAATCCTTGTTCAATATTTTCATAGCTGATTTTTCCAGCAAAATCAGAAATTATTACTCCATTATAAGGATCCCATTCACATACAACAGTTCCTTTTTTAATCTTTTTCTTGTTTTTGACATACAGAAAAGACCCATAAGGAATTGTATTGTTACTTAATGTTAAACCTGTATTTGGATCAGAAATTTTTATTTCAGATGTTCTAGAAATTACAATGTCAACTTCTTCTCCATCATTATTTTTTCCTTTAACAGTCTTTAAATCTTCTATTTCAATATTTCCATCAAATTTGGAAATAACACTGTTTTCCTCAGAAATGTTTCCAGCAATACCACCTACGTGGAAAGTTCTTAGTGTCAACTGTGTTCCAGGCTCACCAATAGACTGAGCTGCAACTACACCAACTGCTTCGCCCATCTGTACATCTTTTCCAGTTGCAAGATTTCTTCCGTAGCATTTAGCACATATTCCTCTCTTAGATTCACATGTCAAAGCTGACCTAACTTCAACGGTTTCAACCGAAGAATTTTGAACTTTATCAGCTAATAATTCGTTTATCAACTCAGCTGATTTTACAAGTAACTCACCAGAAACTGGATCATAAACATCTTGAAGCGAGGTCCTTCCGACTATTCTATCTCCAAGTTTTTCAACAACTTCTTCATTCTTCTTTAATGCGGATACTTTGATACCTCTTAAAGTCCCACAGTCATCCTCTGTAATAATAACATCTTGTGAAACATCCACTAATCTTCTGGTTAAATAACCAGCATCTGCAGTTTTTAATGCTGTATCAGCTAAACCTTTTCTTGCTCCGTGTGTTGATATAAAGTATTCTAAAATTGAAAGTCCTTCTTTAAAGTTAGAAAGAATTGGATTTTCGATAATTTCTCCTCCACCTGCGGTAGATTTTTTTGGTTTCGCCATTAAACCTCTCATTCCAGTTAACTGTCTAATTTGTTCTTTAGAACCTCTCGCTCCGGAATCTAACATCATGTATACAGAATTAAAACCTTGCTGATCTTCTCTAATTCTTTTCATTGACAATTCGGTTAACTCAGCATTAGTAGATGTCCAAATATCAATTACCTGATTATATCTCTCATTGTTTGTTATCAGACCCATATTATAATTTGATCTAATTACATCAACTTGCTTATTTGCAGAGTTTATCATTTCAAATTTTTCGTTTGGAATGATGATATCACCAAGACTAAATGACAGTCCTCCCTGAAATGCGAACTTGTAACCTAAAGTTTTGATTTCATCAAGAAACTCAGCTGTCTCAGGGACACTTGTTATCTTTAGAATATCACCAATAATATCTCTAAGTGATTTTTTTGTAAGAACTTCATTTATGTAACCCGCTCTTTCTGGAACTTTTTCATTGAATAAAACTCTACCTACTGTAGTTTCAATTATTTTATCAACTAATTTGTTTTCAGAATCTAAATCCTTAGTCTTTACTTTTATTGTAGCATTTAAATCAACTTTGTTTTCATTATATGCTATAATAACCTCTTCAGGAGAATAGAAAGTAAGGCCCTCTCCAATTACTTTAACATCGGCGGTTGATACTTTTTGTTTAGTCATGTAATAAAGTCCTAGTACCATATCCTGAGAAGGAACAGTTATCGGGGAACCGTTTGCAGGATTTAATATGTTATGAGAAGCCAACATAAGAAGTTGAGCCTCCAATATAGCTTCTGGTCCAAGCGGTAAATGAACTGCCATCTGATCGCCATCAAAATCTGCGTTAAATGCTGTACATACCAACGGGTGCAATTGTATTGCTTTTCCTTCGATTAATTTTGGTTGAAAGGCTTGAATTCCTAGTCTGTGAAGTGTAGGTGCTCTGTTCAATAAAACAGGATGACCTCTAAGAACGTTTTCTAAAATATCCCAAACTACAGGATCTCTTCTGTCAATAATTTTCCTTGCAGATTTGACAGTTTTTACAATTCCTCTTTCCATCAACTTTCTGATGATAAAAGGCTTATAGAGTTCTGCTGCCATATTTTTTGGAAGTCCACATTCGAAAAGCTTTAGGTCAGGTCCAACTACAATAACAGATCTTGCAGAATAATCAACTCTCTTTCCTAATAAATTTTGTCTAAACCTACCTTGCTTACCTTTAAGAGAGTCAGATAAAGACTTGAGGGGTCTATTTGACTCTGTTTTTACAGCTGATGACTTTCTTGTGTTGTCAAATAAAGAATCAACTGATTCTTGTAGCATTCTTTTTTCATTTCTAAGAATAACTTCAGGTGCTTTAATCTCTATAAGTCTTTTTAATCTGTTGTTTCTGATAATAACTCTTCTATATAAATCATTTAGATCAGATGTTGCAAATCTACCACCATCAAGTGGAACTAATGGTCTTAATTCAGGTGGAATTACTGGAATAGCTTTCATTATCATCCACTCAGGTAAATTTTCACGATTTAAGTTTCCTTCTCTGAAAGATTCAACAACCTGTAATCTTTTCAATGCTTCTGTTTTTCTTTGCTTAGAAGTCTCATTATTAGCTTTATCTCTTAGTTCATAAGAAAGTTCGTCTAAATTAATTCTAGATAATAGTTCAATTAAACATTCAGCACCCATTTTAGCGATAAACTTTTCAGGATCATTATCATCTAAATACATATTTTCTTGAGGCAAAGATTCTAAAACATTTAAATATTCTTCCTCTGTAAGAAAATCCATTTTATTTAATGGTTCTCCTTCGATATTCTTTGCAGTACCAGGTTGGATAACAACATACCTTTCATAGTAGATAATCATATCTAACTTTTTAGAAGGAAGTCCTAAAAGATATCCTATCTTGTTAGGAAGTGATCTAAAGTACCATATATGAGCAACAGGAACAACTAAATTTATATGTCCAATTCTGTCCCTTCTGACTTTTTTTTCGGTTACCTCAACACCACACCTATCACAAACAATTCCCTTGTATCTGATTCTTTTATACTTACCACATGCACACTCGTAATCTCTAACTGGTCCAAAAATTCTTTCACAAAATAAACCATCTCTTTCAGGTTTATGAGTTCTATAATTAATGGTTTCAGGTTTTAATACCTCTCCTCTAGAAGTAGATAAAATAGATTCCGGGGAACCTAAACCTATAGAGATTTTGTTAAATTTAATTGCAGTATTATCTTTTTTTCTACGCATAATTTGTGTGTAAAATTTATTATTCTTCTAATCTAATATCTAATCCAAGTCCTTTAAGCTCATGCATTAATACATTAAATGACTCAGGTAATCCAGGTGTTGGCATCGATTCTCCTTTGACGATAGCTTCGTAAGTTTTGGCTCTTCCAACAACATCATCTGATTTAACCGTAAGTATTTCTCTTAAAGTACTAGAAGCACCATAGGCTTCAAGTGCCCAAACCTCCATTTCTCCAAATCTTTGACCACCGAACTGTGCTTTACCACCTAATGGTTGTTGAGTGATTAATGAGTATGGTCCAATAGATCTTGAATGCATTTTATCATCCACCATATGACCTAGCTTAAGCATGTAAATGACTCCAACTGTAGCAGGTTGATCAAATTTCTCACCGGTACCTCCATCAAAAAGATAAGTATGTCCAAATTTAGGTAAACCTGCTTCATCAGTAATTTTATTAATTTCATCAATTGAGGCACCATCAAATATCGGAGTTGCATATTTTTTGTCAAGCTTTAAACCAGCCCATCCCAGAACTGTTTCATAAATCTGACCAATATTCATCCTTGAAGGTACACCTAGCGGATTTAAAACAATATCAACAGGTTTGCCGTCTTCTAAGAATGGCATATCTTCTTCTCTAACAATTTTAGCAACAATACCTTTGTTACCATGTCTACCTGCCATTTTATCACCAACTTTTAACTTTCTCTTTTTAGCTATATAAACTTTTGCTAGTTTTAAAATTCCTGAAGGTAATTCGTCACCAACAGAAATGGTGAATTTTTCTCTTCTCAATGAACCTTGTAAATCATTTTCCTTAATCTTATAATTATGAATAATTTGAGAAACAATTTCATTTGTTGATTTATCTGTAACCCATTTAGTTGAAACCAAGTGAGCAAAATCATCTGCTGAATTCAACATTTTTTGAGTAAACTTTTTTCCCTTAGGAAAAACTTCTTCACCTAGATCATTAAACACACCTTGAGAGGTTTTTCCGTTTAAGACGCTGTAAAGTTTTTCAACTAAAATATTTTTTAAGTCAGAAAATTTAACGTCATAAGAATCTTCTAGTAATTTAAGATCTTCTTTATCTTGAATTCTCTTTCTTTTGTCTTTAACTGATCTAGCAAATAATTTCTTATCAATTACAACTCCATTCAAAGAAGGAGGAGCTTTCAACGATGCATCTTTAACATCCCCTGCTTTATCTCCAAAAATAGCTCTTAATAACTTTTCCTCTGGAGTTGGATCACTTTCACCCTTTGGAGTAATTTTTCCGATTAGAATATCTCCGGCATTAATTTCAGCTCCAATTCTAATCATACCATTTTCATCAAGATCTTTGGTTGCTTCTTCAGAAACATTTGGAATATCATTTGTTAATTCTTCGTTACCAAGTTTTGTATCTCTTACCTCAATCGAATATTCGTCAATATGAATTGATGTAAATACATCATCTCTTACAACTTTTTCTGAGATAACAATAGCATCCTCAAAATTATATCCTTTCCATGGCATGAATGCAACTTGAATATTTCTTCCAAGTGCCAATTCACCGTTATTTGTTGCGTATCCTTCACAAAGAACCTGACCTTTTTTTACTTTATCACCTTTAGAAACAATAGATTTTAAGTTAACACACGTACCTTGATTAGTCTTTTTAAACTTTGTGAGTTTGTAGGTGACTATATCAGAGTCAAAACTTGTTAAAACTTCATTCTTATTTCTGCTGTATTTAATTATGATCTCATTTGCATCAACATATTCAACAACTCCATCAGCTTCAGCATTAATTAATACTCTAGAATCAGAAGCTACCTGCTTCTCAAGTCCAGTACCAACTATTGGAGATTGTGGTAATAATAACGGTACAGCTTGACGCATCATATTAGATCCCATAAGTGCACGATTCGCGTCATCATGTTCCAAGAATGGAATTAATGAAGCAGAAATTGATGCAATTTGATTAGGAGCTACATCAGTATAATGAACATTTTCAGGTTCAATTAAAGGAAAATCACCTTCTTGTCTTGCGATAACTTTATCATCTAATATTTTTCCTGACTTATCAACATTTATATTTGATTGAGCAATAAGTTTATTTTCTTCCTCCTCAGCACTCAAATATATAGGATCAGACTTTAGATCTACAATTCCATCTTTTACTTTTCTATAGGGAGTTTCAATGAATCCCATATTATTTATTTTAGCAAAAACACCAAGTGAAGAAATCAAACCGATATTTGGACCTTCGGGTGTTTCAATCGGACATAATCTTCCGTAATGTGTATAGTGAACATCACGTACTTCAAATCCAGCTCTTTCTCTAGACAGACCTCCAGGTCCTAGAGCAGACAATCTTCTTTTATGCGTAATTTCAGCAAGAGGATTAGTTTGATCCATAAATTGCGACAACTGATTTGTACCAAAAAATGAATTAATAACAGACGATAGGGTTTTTGCATTAATAAGGTCAATTGGTGTAAATACTTCATTATCACGAACATTCATTCTTTCTCTAATAGTTCTTGCCATTCTAGCAAGTCCAACCCCAAATTGTGATGAAAGTTGTTCGCCTACAGTTCTTACTCTTCTATTAGATAAATGATCTATATCATCAATCTCAGCTTTAGAATTTATAAGTTCGATCAAATATTTAATGATAGTAATGATATCTTCAGTTGTTAAAACTTGCTTGTCCATTCCAATATCCAAGCCAAGTTTTTTATTCATCCTATATCTTCCTACATCACCTAAATTATATCTTTGATCACTAAAAAATAATTTATCAATAATTCCT
>VMCO01000047.1 GCA_008081325.1 Flavobacteriaceae bacterium | reverse complement strand
CTTCATAAAAAGAATCTTCAGAAGAATAGTATCTGTCAATTCTTAACCAATGCATATCTCTACTCTTTCTAATCTCACTTTTTCCGACTACAGGTACATTATTTTCGGTATGACAAGCAATTACGCAAGCACCACAACCGGTGCAAGCATTTAAATCAATAGATAAATTAAAATGATGTCCAATAGATCTATCAAATTCCTGCCATAAATCTACGTCTGGTGAAGAAACTGGTGTTTCAATATGATTTAATGAAACAACAGCTTCACTATTCCAAACGTTAGAGTCTTTAGTGTTAAAAATTTCTAAACTAGTTTCCTTAATAATGTCACCTCTTCCCATTAGTGTATTCTGAAGTTGAATACAAGCAAATTCATGAATTTCATTAGTGGAAGAAATTTCTACACTTTGTGAAGAATTGAAATTTTTATACAATTGATAAGCATTAACACCTGTCATCATTTCTGATTTAACTCCTTTTGATCTTCCGTAACCAAATGCTAAACCAACGGTACCTCTAGCCTGTCCTGGCTGAATTAATGCTGGAACTTTAATTTCTTTATTATCTATTTTAATTATAGCATATTTTCCATTTAAACCTCCGTTAGCATCATTTCTTGATTGATTAAAAAATGTACTTGGCTCCAGGTATAATCCGATTTCTTTTGCATCATGTTCAGAAATGGTAAGATAATTATCCCAAGTAGCTCGGGTTAATGGATCTGGAAATTCTTGTAACCATGGATTGTTAGCATGCTGACCATCACCCATACCAGTTTTTGGATAAATATTTAATTCAAATTGGTTTGAAGAATTAACAGCCTTTAACTCAAAAGTGTTTTTGCTGAATTTTGATTTTGATGAAGATTTATTTTTTCTTCTTTTAACAAATACGCCATCATGTAATGCTTTATTCCATGAGTTAGAGCCTAAAATGTTAGTTTTCCAATAATTCTTAATATAATCATGAATTGAAGTTTTATTTTCATTCCAGACCAATAAAATTTCTTGAAATTGTTTAGTATCAAAAAGCGTTTTAATAACAGGCTGAGCTAATGAAAATTCATTTGAAACTAATTCATAATCACACCAAGATTCTAAGTAGTGATTTGAAGCAGCGACATATTTTGATTGACTTGCTGTTTCGTCATTTTTCATAGAAAAACATACAGACATTTCAATTTGTTGTAATGCATTTACAAATTCCTCAGAATTAGATAATGTATAGACTGGGTTAACACCACACATTATAAGAGCGCCAACCTTTCCTTTATTCATGTCAGAAATTAACTCATTTACATTTTCATCTTTACCATTTCTAGTTAAGATTGTTTTAGAAGGCATAAATGAGTTGCTTTCAATTTTTTCATTTATTTGAAGAATTAGGTCTTGGTAATTTTCATCCTGTATACCTGAAATTATTACCGAACCTTTTTTATTAGATTTAATTTCACTGATTGTAGAATCAATAACTTTTCTCAACTTATCAGAAATAGTCAAGTCAGATTTGATATTAATTTTATTACTAAAAAGTGAATTATAAATCTCTAATATTACAAGCTTTTGTTCTTGATGTTTAAGAGGAATACGTAAATCAGAATTAGCCCCTGAAAGAGTCATATTAGATTCAAACTGAATATGTCTAGACATTTTTCCTTTTTTGGGTATTCTTCCTTTTGCATATGAAACATCAAATCCCCCGCCTTGCCAATCACCAAGAAAATCAGCACCAATGGAAACAATAAGCGTAGACTCGGAAAAATCATAATTTGCAAATCCTCTTTCCCCAAATCTTGACTCATATGCATCAAGAGCCTTTGATTCAGAAATCGAATCATAAACAACATGTCTTACATTTTTGTATTTACTTCTGAAATCATCAATTAATTTTTTTGTTGAAGGACTTGCAAAAGTTTGAGTAAGTAAAACAATATCTTTTGATGATTTAGAAATTTCTTCAAGTTTTGACTTGGTTTCATATTCAAAACCAAACCAAGAAATAGGCATATTATCTTTGGTTGGTTGAGCTAATCTAGCATTGTCATACAAATCAAGAATTGAAGCATGCACTCTTGCATTGGCAGCATGTTCAGCAGGAGCCAATGAGTTTTTTTCAACCTTGATAGGTCTTCCTTCTCTGTTTTTTATCAATATATTAGCAAAATCATAACCGTTTCCAATAGTTGTAGCGTAGTAGTTAGCAACACCTGGAATTATTTCCTTAGGTTGAACAACATAAGGAATAGATTTTACAACAGGACCCTCACACGCAGCTAATGTAGCTGCCGCTGTACTAAATCCTATATACTTTAAAAAATCTCTTCTAGTTGTAGAGCTATTAGCAAGATTATCCTTGTCTGACAAAAACTCATCAACTGGAATTTCTTCAACAAATTCTTTGTTCTGTAAATTGTCAAACACATTGTCATTTGCAGAATCTAATTCTGCTAAATTTTTCCAATATTTTTTATTATTTGACATAAATAACTTTATCTAAATTAATAATGACACTTACCGCATTCAAGCCCACCCATTTGAGCAACAGTTAATTCCTCAACTCCATATTTTTTAGACAACTCAGCATGAATTCTATCATAATACTCATTGTCTTTAATTTTTACATTTGTTTCACGATGACATTCAATACACCACCCCATTGTAAGAGGAGAATGCTGATACATAATTTCCATTTCTTCGACTGGGCCGTGACAAGTTTGACATTCAATTCCAGCCACAGAAACATGCTGTGAATGATTAAAGTATGCAAAATCAGGTAAGTTATGAATTCTAACCCACTTTACAGGGTATGTAACACCGGTGTATTCTTGGGCTTCATCATCCCATCCAACAGCTTTATATAATTTTTGAATTTCTCCATCATAAAATTCTTTTGAATATTCCTCAGTAGTTTCTCCGTTATATTCGTAAATACTTTTGTGGCAATTCATACAAATATTAAGTGATGGAATTCCAGAATGCTTACTGACGGTAGCAGAAGAATGACAATAATTACAATCTATTTTGTTATCACCTGAATGGATCTTGTGAGAATAATGAATTGGTTGTACAGGCATATAACCTTGATTAACACCAACCTGCATAGTCCAGCCATAGAAACCATAGGCACTAACTAATAAAAATAAAACCGCAGTACAAAGCATCAAGAATTGATTCTCAAGATATGCTTTCCAAATTGGCTTACTTTTTTTCTTTTCTTTGATTTTTACACCTTTTAATTCGGCAAGATTTTTAAGGGTTTTTGTAACAACAACTAGCCCAAGTGAGAGCAATAAAAATAATATTGTGAAAACAGCTAAAATAATTTCATCGGTTAATCCAAGCCCGTTTGATGGACCAGCACTGACAGCAGTAGCAACTACAGCAGGCTTTGGAACAACTTTGTCTTGAGCAGTGTATGCTAAAATATTATCAATATCAGTGTTGGTAAGTTGAGGGTAAGCTGTCATCGCTGACTTATTATATTCCTCATAAATTTTATTTGCATAAGGATCACCAGACTTAATAACAGCAGAGCTATTTCTTATCCAAGCATACAACCATTCTCTGTCAAGGCCTTCATCTTCAGACAGTCTTTTTTCGACATATCTCAAAGCTGGTCCTGTCATTTTTTTATCCAATTTATGACAAGACGCACAATTCGTATTGAAAAGAGCTTTTCCTGCTACTAGGTCCGCTTCTTGTGAAAATGAAGATGTGCTAATAATTAAAAATAGAGTGAGGAGAGCTAAACGAAATACTTTCGTTTGGGTTAGAGCTAGTTGGTTAAACTTAAATATTGAAAATCCTCTTCTAAATTTTTTTGAATCCATTCAAAAATAGCCTGTTAAAAATCAAGCACAAAAATAACATCTTAAATGTTTTTTTTATTCATAAATTTGCTAATATTAATCGTAAAATACTAATTTATATCGATTCTAAATAAAAAAATTTGATTTCTTTCTTTTGAATATAAATTGGATCTTAATTTTTTAAAAAACGACATATGAGAATTTTATTAATCTGCTTTTTATTTATGGTTTTTCCAATATTTGGTCAGAACGGAAAAATAACGGTTAATAAAAGTAATAAACTGGATAGTATTATTAAGTTAAAAAAAGAATTAAACAGTAAAATTCAAAATTTGAGAATTCAGATTTATAACGGAGATAGAGAAAATGCTGAATTAGTAATGAAAGAATACATTGAAATTTTTAAAGATACCTCAGCAAATATTATTTATGAAACACCTAATTATAAAATATGGGTAGGAAATTTTTACACTCAATTAGAAGCTGATAAAAAATTAATAGAAATTAGAAAAAAGTTTAAAAGTGCATTTATTTTTCGACCAGAACTTACAGAAATAATTGATGACTTAGATGAAGTTAATGATGAGGAACAATCAAATTTAAATTAAATTTTTTTCTTGATTGCAACATTAATAAAGCCTTCAATTTCATCACCAACCTTAAGGTCTTTATAATCTTTTATCTGCAATCCACAATCATAACCTTTTGTAACTTCTTTTGCATCATCCTTAAATCTTTTCAAAGAAGATAGAGACCCTGTGTAAATAACAACCCCTTCCCTTATTAATCGAATTTCAGAATTTCTTACAATTTTTCCTTTTGTTACCATACATCCTGCAATGGTTCCAATTTTAGAAATTTTAAATGTTTCTCTTACCTCACAAAGACCTGTAATTTCCTCCTTAAAGTCAGGAGACAACATTCCTTCCATCGCGTCTTTGACGTCATTTATAGCATCATATATTATAGAATAAGTTCTAATATCAATCTGTTCTTTATCAGCAATTTGCCTTGCATTACCCATTGGTCGCACATTGAAACCAACTACTATAGCATCAGATGCTGATGCTAATAATACATCACTTTCGGTAATGGCTCCAACAGCCTTATGAATTATATTAACCTGAATTTCTTCAGTTGATAATTTCTGCAATGAATCAGTTAAAGCTTCAACTGAACCGTCAACATCTCCCTTAAGAATTATATTTAACTCTTTAAATTCACCTAGAGCAATTCTTCGCCCAATTTCATCAAGAGTAATATGTTTTTGAGTTCTTACAGATTGTTCTCTCTGTAGCTGTGTTCTTTTATTTGCAATTTGCTTAGCTTCTCTTTCATCGGAAAAGACTGAAAATTTATCACCAGCTTGAGGTGCACCGTCTAAACCAAGAATAGAAATTGGTGTTGAAGGTCCAGCCTCTTTAACCTCATTACCTCTTTCGTCATGCATAGCTTTTACCTTTCCGCTATTTTTTCCAGCCAGCACAAAATCACCAATCTTTAATGTCCCTGTTTGAACCAATATTGTGGATACATATCCTCTTCCCTTGTCTAAAAACGCTTCGACAACTGTTCCGCTTGCATCCTTATTTGGATTAGCTTTTAGCTCTAATAATTCCGCTTCAAGTAAAACTTTTTCAAGCAGTTCGTTAACTCCGTCACCCTTAAGAGCAGAAATATCATGAGACTGAATTTTTCCACCCCAATCCTCTACTAATAAATTCATATTTGAAAGCCCTTCTTTAATCTTATCAGGGTTTGAATTTGGCTTATCAATTTTATTTATCGCAAAAACAATTGGAACAGATGCTGCTTGAGCATGAGAAATTGCCTCTTTAGTTTGTGGCATAATATCATCATCAGCAGCAATTACAATTATAGCCAAGTCTGTAACTTGAGCACCTCTTGCTCTCATAGCTGTGAATGCCTCGTGACCAGGAGTATCCAAAAAGGTTATTTTTTGACCATCTTGTAATTCTACTCCATAAGCTCCAATGTGTTGAGTTATTCCACCAGACTCACCAGCAATAACATTTTCTTTCCTTATGTAGTCTAATAATGAGGTTTTACCATGATCTACATGACCCATTACAGTTACGATCGGAGGCCTGTGTTCTAAATCTTCAGGTGAATCCTCAACTTCAATATTTTCTTCTTCAATTTCAGCGGTAACAAATTCAACTTTATAACCAAACTCCTCAGCAACAATCGATAAAGTTTCTGCATCTAATCTTTGGTTCAACGTAACCATCATTCCTAATGTCATACATGCTGAAATAATTTCAGTAGTAGAAACATCCATCATAGTAGCGATTTCATTAGCAGTAACAAATTCAGTTACTTTCAAAATTTTACTCTCCTCTGCAAGAACCGCTAGCTCCTCTTCAGATTTTTGTTTATGCTGATCTCTTTTATCTCTTCTATATTTTGCGGCTTTACCTTTTGAAGATTTTCCTTGTAATTTTTCAAGCGTCTCTTTGATTTGCTTTTGAACTTCCTCTTCACTAGGCTCCTCTTTAGTTGGCCTTTTGAATCTGTCTTTTTGCTTTGACTTAAACCTTGTATTATTGTTTTGAGTTGAATCATCCTGCTTCGAAACAATTCTTCTTCTTCTTTTTTTAGACTTAGGAGTTGATTCAGAAGATTCAGGTTTTTTGAATTGGT
This sequence comes from Flavobacteriaceae bacterium, assembly GCA_008081325.1. Lineage (GTDB taxonomy): Bacteria > Bacteroidota > Bacteroidia > Flavobacteriales > Flavobacteriaceae > MED-G13. The sequence goes on along the minus strand of VMCO01000047.1, from coordinate 1,025 downwards.
TAAGATCAATTTTTTCACCCGTTGATTTTAAACCAGAAAGTTTTTTGTAATTATCTTTTTTTACACTTTCATTATTGTCAGGTGATGACTTTTGAATTTCCTGTTCTTTAGGTTGAACATTCTTTTGTTCGGTGGTTTCTATATTTTTTGATTCCTTTTTGGGCTCAAGATCAATTTTTCCAAGTTTTTTAAACTGTACAACTTTTGATGAAGCCTTAATAATTTCAGATTGAGGTTTTATAAGAGTTTCCTGTTCTTTTTCTTGTTTTTCCCTAATCTCTTCTTTCTCTTTATTCTTTGCTTCAACTACCTCTTTTGACGCAATTTTTTTATCTGCGTCTATCTGGAATTCTTCGCACAATAGGCCGTAAAGATCCTTTGATATCTTAGTAGTAGGTCGTTTTTCTATTGTATGACCCTTGGACTCTAAAAAATCCGCTACTCTGTCAATGGAAATATTTAATTCTCTAAGAACTTTATTTAACCTTATTGTGTCTGCCATATAACTATTAGTTATTATTAATCTTCAAATTCTTCTTTTAAAATCTTTAAAACATCATTAATTGTTTCCTCTTCTAAATCAGTTCTTTTTACTAAGTCTTCTGCATCTTGTTCTAGAACACTTTTAGCGGTATCGAGACCTGCCTTTGCTAACTCCTCAATAATCCATGAGTCTATTTCATCTGAAAACTCTGTTAACTCAACATCTTCTTCTACTCCTTCTCTGAATACGTCAATCTCATAACCAGTTAATTGACCAGCTAATCTTATATTATGACCACCTCTACCAATTGCCTTACTTACCTCCTCAGGGTTAAGAATTACCTCAACTCTTTTGTTTTCTTCATCGATTTTCATTGAATTTATTCTTGCTGGATTTAAGGCTCTTGTAATAAATAACTGAAGATTGTTTGTGTAATTTATTACATCTATATTTTCATTACCTAATTCCCTAACAATACCATGAATTCTAGATCCTTTCATTCCAACACATGCACCAACTGGATCAATTCTGTCATCATAAG
>VMCO01000157.1 GCA_008081325.1 Flavobacteriaceae bacterium | reverse complement strand
TGAATCAATTTTTTTAAATAGTTTTTTTGAGTCTACGCCTACATTTTCAGGGTCTGTATAACTTAAAATATTAATATTGTCTAAATATATCCCATCACCTTCTTTATATTTCTCATTAATACTTACGGGTAGTATCCCTTTAATTTCTTTTGCACCAAATAATTGTTGAGCTACAGTTTTTTGAAATTCTGGATTATTTTGATAACTGATTAAAATAGAATTAAATGAATCTAAATTTAATTGGGTCAACATATATGGATTTGTAAATGATACTAATATTTTGTTGTCAAATTTTTCAAGTATTTTAAACTTTTCAAGTTCATTCAAAGTGAATTTTTTATTCATATTTTGCCATGGTGTTTCTGACTTCATATGAATACTCACAATTATTCTATCATATTCATCCAAAAAACTTCTTAAATCGTCTTGATTAATATCAGTGATATTTACTGATTTAATATTTTTATACTTATTTAGGTAATTATTAAATACAATTCCATTATCGTTTCCAAACTGCAAGTTTAGTATACCATCTGTATCTAATTTTATTGGAATCAAATTATTCTTATTACTAATAAGAGTAGGAATATTTTCGATTGTGTTATTGATCAAATTTTTAACAGAGATATTATTGAGATCTTCAATTAAATTTTCGGTTTTGATTCTAGTATAATTATTTAAACCAACTTTGTACTTAGCTTTAAGTATCTTTTTAACAGACCTAGAAAGTCTTTCTTCAGAAATTCTACCTTTATTGTAAGATTTTTTTATAGCCTTAATACCTTTTGATATATCAGATGACATAAGAAGAATATCATTTCCAGCTAAAAACGCCATAAGATCAGCATTTTTCTTAGAATAATCTGAAATACCTTTCATTTCTAAAGCATCAGTAATAATTAAACCTTTAAATCCTAGATCTTTGATTAAGATATTTTCGATAATATTTCTTGACAATGTAGAAGGAAGCATCCTCTCTTTTTCTAAAGATGGAACATTTAAATGAGCTATCATAATTGATGATAATCCATTCTCGATTAACTTTTTGTAGGGGTATAATTCTACTTCTCTAATTCTTTTTTCATTAAAATCAATGGTCGGTAAAGTTAAATGAGAATCTTTAGATGTATCTCCATGGCCAGGAAAGTGTTTTGCAGTTGCTAATATATTTTTTGACTGTATTCCTTTAGTAAAATTAATTCCCTTATTAGAAACGCTTATTTTACTTTCACCAAAAGATCTATTTCCTATAATTGGATTATTTGGGTTAGTATTTATATCAACTACCGGAGCGAAATTCATATGAATACCCAATCTTTTAAATTGATTACCTATTTCAGAACCAATGTTTTCTAAAATTGAATCATTTTTCAATGCACCAAGACTCATATTCCATGGAATTTTTGGTACAGAATCTAGTCTCATTCCAACACCCCATTCAGCATCCATGCTAATAATTAAAGGAATAGATGAGGAATTTTGGAACTTATTTGTAAGATTTACTTGAACAGAAGGGTTTCCTGTTGAGAATATTAACCCACCTATTTTAAAATCTTTTATATCGTTGATAATTTTTTCGGAATTATTTTTCTTTTTGGATGTTGCCTGAACAAAAAATAATTGGCCAATTTTCTCATCAAGGGAAAGGTTTTTGTAGATAGAATCAACCCATTTATTTTGATTTATAATATCATCAGTAGCTAATGGATCAATTACTTGTGAGCTTAAGCTATGAAAACACAAAAAAATTAAAATAATATTTCTCATGATAAAAACCTTTTATGCCAGCTATTTTTAATATCTACTTCCCAATTGTTTTCTAATTCAGAAATATTTTTAACCAAGTTATTAAAAACAATTAGGTTTTGATTTAATTCAAGATTTTTACAAAAAACTTTAAACTCATTTAGATGCATTGTTTGAATATTCTCATCTTCGATGTATTTAACATGTAGTTTGTCTAATAGTTGTAAACTATATGAATTCTCTAAATCTCTAATAAAATTTACAAGAGAATCAATAGAGCATCCTGAAACTATATTACTTTCATCAGCAGCTATTATTATAAAAGTGTTATATCTAATTTCAAATGATGACCTAAAATCATTTTGATGTGATTTCCATTCATTTAAAAAAAGGTTTAATTTTTCTTTTATTATTTCAATTGTATGTTGTTCTAAAGAGTTAATTGATTGAAAAACCCAAACTCTAGAATTTTTATTTAATGAATTAAAATCAACTATCATCTTATAAGTCCTTTGCCCTAACTATAAGTTCTGCAATATCTAAAACCTCCACTTGTTTATCCGCTTCAAACGACTTAGCACCATCTGTTAACATTGTATTACAAAAAGGACAACCTGTAGCCACAATTTTAGATGTATTTTTCTTTATTTCTTCAGCTCTTTCTAAATTTATCTCAGTTTTTCCTTTTTCAGACTCTTTAAACATTTGAGCACCACCGGCACCACAACATAATGCTTTTGACTTACATCTTTTGAGTTCAGCTAATTCAGCATCAATTTTTTTTATCAGATTTCTTGGAGCATTATACTCATTATTCGCCCTTCCTAAAAAACATGGATCGTGATATGTGATTTTTTTTCCCTTGTATGATCCACCTTCTATTGAAAACCTACCTTCCTCTAATAATTTATTTATAAATTGAGTATGGTGATAAACCTTATAATTTCCACCTAAATCAGGATATTCGTTTTTAAGAGTATTAAAACAATGTGGGCAAGTGGTAACTATTGTTTTAATATCAAATGAATTAAGAACCTCAATGTTTGTCATAGCCTGCATCTGAAACAGAAATTCATTTCCAGCTCTTTTTGCAGGATCACCAGTACATGACTCGTCCTTACCTAAAACTCCAAAGGAAATATTCGCAGAATTTAAAATTTTTACAAATGCTTTTGTGATTTTTTTAGCACGATCATCAAAACTACCGGCACATCCTACCCAAAATAAAATTTCAGGAGATATACCTTCATTTAAAAATTCCTCAATTGTTTTTATTTTAAGGTTATTCATCATTAAAAACTTCAATTGTAACTTCTTTTCTAACTAAGTCGCCAAATGTTCCGTTATACCTTGTTGCTTTAACTAAATGATTATCAATCCAATGGTAATTTCCTCCTCTTGGCTTACCCATAAGTAAAGAATGATATTTAAATCCATGTTTCTTCAACCAATTCTCAGTAACTTTTCTATGTTCTTCTACTCTTGATGTAAAAAAACAAATCATATGACCTTCTTCATACCATCTGTTACAAGTTTTCAAAGCATCATCAAACGGCATACACGTTCCCATTCTTTCCGGTTCTTCGTTTGGAACATCTTCTGTAATTGTACCATCAATATCAATTAGGTAATTTTTAATTCCTTCAGGAAGCACCGGGCTTATTTTTTGTCCAGATTCAACTTTTTCGTGTAAAATTTTATCAATTTCGTTTCTATCCATAATTTTTATTCATTCCAATTTAATCTATCTTGTTGATTATAGGGCCATGGGGCTCCGTTATTCTCAATATTATTCATCATGTTGTTCAACTCATTTGGAGCTGAAGATTCTTCCATAACTAAATTTCTTCTCATATCCATAATAATAGAAAGTGGATCTATACTTATTGGACACTCTTCAACACAAGCATTACAAGAGGTGCAAGCCCATAGTTCTTCTCTAGAAATATAATCTCCAAGAAGCTTTTTATCATCACTTATAAACTCACCATGTTTGTCGATATTCTTCCCAACTTCTTCTATCCTATCTCGTGTATCCATCATTATTTTTCTTGGAGATAATTTTTTTCCAGTAATGTTAGCTGGACATACACTAGTACATCTACCGCATTCTGTACAAGAGTAAGCATTTAATAGTTGGAGCCATGATAAATCTGTTACATCACTCGCTCCAAACTTTACATCATTACTGTTTTCAGATTCAACAGCTTTTCCCATCATTATATTAACCTCATTAGTAACAGATTTCATATTGTTTAATCTTCCTATTTTGGAAATTGAACCATAAAAAGTATTTGGAAATGCTAGAATAATGTGTAAGTGTTTTGAATAGTATAGATAATTTAGAAAAATTAGAATACCTACTATATGAGTCCACCAGAAAGATCTTTCTAAAACGTGAAGAGTATCGATGCTGTAGTCTGAAAAAAACGGGTAAATAAAACTGCTTATTATGTTTCCATTATTCATGTTTTGAAATTCCACATCCGTAGCATTCATTAATAAAAATAAACTCATAAGTAAGATTTCAAAATATAAAATTAAATCTGCGTCAAGCTTTGGCCATCCTTTCATTTCTACTTCTCTAAATCTCTTTATTCTGATAATATTTCTTCTAATCCAGAAAATAATTACTGAAATTAGAACTAGTACAGCAAAAACCTCAAAAGAACCTATTAAAAAACCGTATAAAACACCCGCTGATGAAAATATCCTATGTGTACCAAATATTCCATCGATTAAAATCTCAATTAATTCAATATTAATTATTATAAATCCCAAATAAACAATTAAATGAAGAGTTCCCGCTATTGGTCTAGTAACCATCTTTGATTGACCCAATGCAATCCTTAACATATTTCGCCATCTTTCTGGTTTGTTAGTTATAGGTTCAGTCTGCCCATTGCCTATATTTATATTTCTTCTAAGCCTATTTATATTTCTAATAAAAAAACCAAGAGAGGTAATTAATATTAACACAAAAATTATGTTAGGGATGTATTCCAATTATTTATTTTTTTTTGGTTCCTTACTTTTTTTTCCAAATACAGAAAAGTTTATATATCTATCTGGATTGAGTTTGATATCTTCTATCAGTATATTTAATTGATTGGTAGCATTTTCAAGATTATTGTATATGGATTCATCATTAATTAACATACCTGCAGTTCCATCAGAATTCTTTAAGCTTGATGTAATTGAATTTAAATCACTTACAAGTGTATTTAAATTTGATGTAATAGTGATGATATCATCTGAATTAATCGAGTCAGTTATAGACTTTATATTATTACTTGCAATCTTGAAATCCGTAACAGCGTTTGTTAAATTATCTGAATTATTTGTGATTAAATCTGAAATCTCGTTTGATGTTTCGGAAAGACTATTTGTTAGATTAGAAAAATCTTCAATGCTAGATTTAAGTTCTTTTTTGGTTTCATCATCAAAAAGAGTGTTTATGTTTTGAAGCACTATTTCTGCATTTTTCATCACAGCTTCTAGTTGAAGTTGAACCTGAGGTAATATTTGGTTTACCAACTCAGTTAATCCAGGCTTGATAACACCTCTTAAAATATCACCGTCAAGTGCTATAGTTGAATCATTTTTATAATCAGGAATTATCGCAATAGCTTTACCACCAATTAACCCTGTTTCATATAATTCAGCAAAGCTAGTTTTTGGAAAAACTACATCATTATCTATAGTGATATCAACAAGTAATTCTCTTGTATTTTTTGAATTAAAATTAATTTTTTGAACTTTTCCAATTTTAAAGCCATTCATTGTAACTGGATTAGAAACTGAAAGTCCATCAACTTTTTCATATTTCACAGTAAATTTTCTGTTTTTATCAAAGAGGTTAATACCCTTAAGATAATTGTATGAAAAGACACTCATCATCACTCCTATAATCGCTAAAAATCCAACCTTAATCTCTTTAGTAAATTTCATTTTCTATTTCTTACTTATAAAATTATGAATTTATATTTAATACATTTAATCAATCGATTTCAAATAATTTACCGTTTTCAAATCCTACTATGTAAGCATTAGGAAAACCATTAGATCTGACATATTTTTGTTTCCTTCTGATCTCCTCAAGACTTTTAGAGCTTGAATAAAAGTACTTATAAATAGACCCTTGTTTAATTCTTGATAAACTTGATAATCCTTTAAAATTATATGATTTAAGTTCTAACCTTCTCTTTCCAGCAGCTATTTGGACTTTGTAAACTATTTCATTTTCGTTAACTGGTTTTATGTTAAAATCATTTGAGTAATTAATCGCTTGTTTATATTTTTCAACAGCTTTAAAAATACTATTTGAAATTTCAGTTTGTCCCTTTTTTGAATTTAGATAAGCCCCCTCACTATTATTAGTCATAAAACCAGCTTCGATTAGGATGCTTGGCATATATGTGTTGTGTAAAACCCAAAATCCAGATTGTTTAACTCCCCTATTTTTTCTCTTTAAGTCTTTAGTGAAATTATCTTGTACAAAGCTTGCAAGGAGAATACTTTGATCAAGATATTCTTCCTGCATCAAAGTTAAGCCTATTAATGATTCTGGAGATTTAGGGTCAAACCCTTGATAGTTTTCTTCATAGTCTTCCTCTAAGAAAATTACTTCATTTTCTTTTAACGCTACATCAAAATTTGCTTTGCTAACGTGTAATCCGTAAACAAATGTTTCAGAACCATATACTCGATGATCATGAAAAGCATTACAGTGTATTGAGATAAATAAATCAGCGTCAGCTTCATTTGCTATATTCGCCCTCTGTCTAAGAGTTAAAAAAATATCTTTTTTTCTTGTGTAAATAACTTCATTTCCGCTATTCTCTAATTTTTTACCCAGATCTAAAGCTATATTTAAAACTATATCCTTTTCCTTAATACCACTTTTGTTGGGTCTACCTGGATCCTTACCGCCATGACCTGCGTCAATTACAATTTTAAATGGTTTCTGAGCAAAAGTTGTTTGTGGATAACAAGAAAATATTAAAATAATAATTAATATTGCTTTTCCTGTTAAACTATGGTTAAAAAAAAGTGACTTTGAACAAACTTTAATCATAAATTATGTATTATAGCCTTAAAATATACGTAAATTTATATCTGTTTCTAGGTAATACTAATATACACTCAATAGGTTGAAAACAAACTTTTCCAGATTATTATTATTCTTAAGTTATACATTTTTTATAAACATTATAACCTATGCAACCCCTAACATTATTAAACTAGATACTATCAAACAAATTGATTCTATTAAACCCGTAAATCAATCATTATTAGGCAAGATTACATACGAAGCATCAGACACAACTGCTATTAGTCCTAAAGAGAAACTTATAAGGCTTTATAATAACGCAAAGATTACATACCAAGACATGGAAATAACATCGGGTATTATAATAGTTGATTATGATAAGAATGAAATTTACGCTGGAAGAATAAAAGATTCATTAGGAGAATATACACAGTTGCCTGTTTTTAAACAGGGTCAAGACGAGATAAGGCCAGATTCTTTGAAATTTAATATGGATACTAAAAAAGCAATAATATTTAATTCAAGGACTGAAGAAGCTGGTTTAAATATTCTTTCCGATAAAACAAAAAAAGAAAATGATTCAGTTTATTATATGGATAGGGCAAAATTTACTACCTCTGCTGATATAGATAATCCTGAATATTATTTTTTACTAAGAAAAGCAAAAGTAATCCCAGGTAAAAAAATTATTACTGGGCCCACAAATATGTATATCGCTGATGTACCCACCCCTATTGGTCTCCCATTCGCTTATTTTCCTATTTCAAATAAAAGAAGTTCGGGAATAATTTTCCCTTCTTTTGGTGAACAAAATTCAAGAGGATACTTTATACAAAATGGTGGTTATTACTTACCTGTAAATGATAATTTTGATTTAACTCTACTGGGAGATTATTATACAAACGGAAGTTACGGTTTTAGGGTAGAAAACACCTATTTGTACAGATATAGATTTCGAGGGAATTTAAGCTTTAGATTTGAAAATTTAATACAAAGTGAGAGAGGTTTTCCTGATTATTCAAAAAGTTCCATTTATAA
>VMCO01000051.1 GCA_008081325.1 Flavobacteriaceae bacterium | reverse complement strand
CCTTTTCCTTTTTTTGAGCCCAAATACCCCTTCCTCCCTTTCTTTTTTCACCTCGACTACCCTTTGACATCTCCAATTTCCCAATATGAAAAATAATTATCTTCCTTTTTAGATTTTTCCTTATCAATTATTAAAAACGAATAATCTTTGAAATATTCATCTTTTAAAAAACAATAGGATAAATGAAGACCCGAAAGACCTGCTCCAACAATAATAAAATCAAATTGCGAGTTGACTTTCATATAATTAAAATATTGAGAAATGTTATTTTTCCTTAAAGTACTTTAACGGAGGAAATAGCATACCAAAACTTTCGCCCCCATCTTTTTTTATATTAGCATGATGCATTTTATGAGCTTTTCTAACTCCTTTTGCATACCAATTATTTGCTTTTTTTAAGAATTTAAAACGCTGATGAATGAATATGTCATGTACAATAAAATATGTTAATCCATATGCCATTATACCAAAACCAATAGCGAATCCAAATTTAAAACCAAGTTCAACTTCGGAATAAAAAAACAGCATGCTTACAACTGCATAGAAAACAAAAAACAAATCATTTCTTTCCCACCATGATGTTTTTAAATTTTGATTGTGATGATCTTTGTGTAATGACCATAAAAAACCATGCATTATGTATTTATGTGAAAACCAAGCCATAAATTCCATAAATAAGAATGTTGACACAAAAACAATAGCAAATTTGACTATTTCCATTTAGAGTAGATTTAACTGATATTTGACATAACTTCTGGTTAGAAGTTCTAATTTTTTGAGGTTTGGGACCCTTATTCTTTTATTAATAATTTCTGTTGCGGGTGTTTTTTTAAGCTTTTTGAGTAGCTGATTGTAATAACGATACGCCATGAATACTCCAAATTTTGCATCTAAGGGTAATTCTTTAATTCCTTCTAATCCTTCATTAAAATCACTTTCGATGTCATTTATGATTTCATTTTTTTCAGACTCACTTAATTTTTCAAATTTTGTATTTGGAAAATATGTTCTATTTAGGTCTTCCTTATCGGCTTTTAAATCCCTAAGAAAATTTACCTTTTGAAAAGCTGAGCCAAGTTTCATAGCACTATTCTTAAGTTTTTTATACATATTAGCATTACCTTGTACAAAAACTTTTAAACACATAAGTCCTACAACGTCAGCAGACCCATAAATATATTCTTTATATTCCTCAACAGTGCTATATTTTTTCTTTGTCAAATCCATTCTCATGCTTTTCATAAAGGAATCAACAAGATTTTTATCTAAACTATACTTGTGAAAAGTATGTTGGAACGAATTTAATATGGGATTTAAGTGAATTTTGTTATGTAAGGCTTTTTCTAAATCTATGGAGAAGTCATTAAATAGTTCAGTTTTATTATAATCATGGAATGAGTCTACAATTTCGTCTGCAAACCTTACAAAACCATATATATTATAAATGTCTTTTCTTATATTTTTTGAAAGTAATCTAGTAGCAAGAGAAAATGATGTACTGTAAGTTTTAGTAACATTTTCACTGCAGCTGTAAGAAACTTCGTCAAAAATATTTTTCATCAGTTTTTTTTTTACAATTTAACAATAAATTAGAATATATCTTTATTTGTTTATCAAATTTGCTACAAGTTCTCCAGAGACAATTGCAGGAGGCACTCCGGGGCCTGGCACCGTAAGTTGACCACAGAAATACAAATTTTGTACCAATTTACTTTTAATATTTGGACGTAAAAATGCTGTTTGAAATAGAGTATTAGCTAATCCATATGCATTTCCTCCAAATGAATTATATTCTTTTTTAAAGTCACTTACACAAAAACTCTTTTTGTAAATGATTGAGTCTTTTAATTTTTGTTTTGTATAATATTCGAGTTTATTTAGAATAATATTAAAATATTTTTCTCTAATTTCTATTGAATCATCTAGGTCTGTAGCAATCGGAATTAAAAAGAAACCATTTTCACAATTATTTGGCGCAGTACTAGGATTGGTTTTTGATGTAAAATTTGCATAAAATAGAGGGTCTGAGGGCCATTTAGGACTTTCATATATCTCATCTGCATGCTGATCAAAATCTGTGTCAAAAAATAAGTTATGATGTTCAATGTTTTTTATTTTTTTATCAAAACCTACATAGAATAAAAGTGATGATGGAGCAAAAACCCTGCTTTTCCAATAGTTTTCTGAGTATTGTCTAAACTTCACAGGTAATAACTTTTCGGTGTGGTGGTAATCTGCTCCTGAAATTACAAAATCACATTTCACTTCTTCATTTTCAAAAATAAGATTACTAACATTTTTTTCTTTGATTACTATTTTTTGTAACTCATAATTTGTTTTATACGTTACACCTAAGGACTCTCCAAGTGAAACCATTGCGGTTACCAGATCATAAAATCCATTTTTAGGTTGAAAAGTCCCTAAACCAAAGTCTGCATAATTCATAAAATTATAAAAGGCTGGAGTATTGGAGGCTTTTGCACCTAGAAATAGTACAGGAAATTCTAATATAGATCTTAGTTTCGGATTCTTAAATTCCTTGTAAACATCTTTGCGGATTGTAGATAAAAAATATCTTACTTTTTTAATTGTCTTTAATGAAACTAATTCTAATGGGCTAATTCCTGGCATCTTATAGAGCATATCCGTAACTCCAATAGAATAATTTTCTTTAGCTTTTAGTATAAACTTTTTTAATTTAGTACCACTTCCTTTTTCAATTTCTTCAAATTTTTTTGATATTTTTTCAATATCATCTTGTATGTCAATGTAATCATCAAGCCCAAAATATACTCTGTATGCTGGATCCAGTTTTTTTATTTCATAAAAATCTTTTGTGGTTTTATTAAAGTCATTAAAAAACTTCTCAAAAACATCAGGCATCCAATACCAGCTTGGTCCCATATCAAAAGTAAATCCTTTAGCTTTAAATTGTCTTGCTCTTCCACCTAACTTTTCATTTTTTTCGTAAACTGTTACGTTGTGACCAGCTTTTGCTAAATAACACGCAGCAGACAAGGATGAAAATCCTGAACCTATTATTGAAATATTTTTTTTCATAAATCTTGAGTGCGCACGAGAAGACTCGAACTTCCACAATCATAATGATTATTAGGCCCTCAACCTAACGCGTCTACCAATTCCGCCACGTGCGCTTTGTTTAAATTTAATTGTTATTAATATAAGTTCTTGGAGTTATACCATATTTTTTTTTGAAAGCAGCAATAAAATGACTTGAAGAGCTGTATCCTAATTCATAACTTACCTCGTTTACATTTAGGTTACCTTTGCTTAAAAGTTGCTTTGCTTTTTCCATTTTAAAATCAAATAAATATTTAAAAACAGGTTTTCCGTATATTTCTTTAAATCCTTTTTTTAGATTTTTTAAACTTAAATCAATTGATTTTGATAACTCTGAAAGGCTTGGAGGCTTCTTGACATCTTTGATTATAATATCTTTAGCCCTTGCAATTTTCTTTAAGTTTTCATCATTTTTTAGAAAAGGACACTGATCTAAATCAATTTCTTTGTTTTTCTTGAACATTAAACTAAAGAGCTCATAAATCTTAGCTTTGTACAATAAACTTCTAGTTGAGATGTCTGATTCATTTTTTAAAACTTGATTGAGAACAATTAGGATAGAATCTGAAATTATATTTTCAGAGTAGTGCTTCTGATTTAAACTTTTATTTTCAATAAACGGAATATTAGTAGATGTGCTAGAAAACAACTCATGAAATTCAATAATAGGTATTAGGATTGAAATAATTTTTGATTCTTTTTCTACTGCAGCATCAATAATCAATTTTTTTTGAGGATTATAAAGGGTTAAGAATTTGCCCTTGTTTAATTTTAATTTATATGCTCCTTTGTTATAATTTAATGTAAAAGATCCTGAGATGCAAAAATGAAATTGTATAAATGATTCATCAAGATTATCGTAAAACATTTTTGATATTTTACTACTGTTATTAACCAACTTAAGTAAAGTTAATTGATTACCAACTTGATACTCATTCATTATTAATTCTTTAAATACCACTTCTCAATAATGGTGCCTAAATATAAAAAAACCAGCTTAAAGCTGGTTTTTTTTAAGACTACAAGATGTCTAATTAAAATCTGTAACTCCCTCGTTGGGTTGATATACATAATTAAACGTAAAGTATCTGCTAGGATCAGAAAATGCATCAGGGTTTTCAGGAGCACCTAAATAATAGCTAAGTATTTCCATTTTAGCATATTTACCATCTCTTGTTCTAAAAACTAATATTTTACCAGGGGTAGGGTTAATTAGGTATGTTGGAGGACCAGCATAAGTATACCATCCGTTTCCAGAACCTGATTGAATTGCATAACCACTTGATGAGTCTTGTATTATTAAAGAAGTTTCAACAGCAACCATCTCAGCCATTGTTCCATCAAAAATATACACCCCTGCATCACCTGTTCTTTCGGGCTCGTCAGTAGTTCCTAATGATGTACCACCGTTAACAATTATCGATGTTCCACGAAACGCAACATCCCATTCAGTTTCACTTTCTGTTTGAAGTCCAGTTTCAAAATCAAATCGGGCAAATGTTCCGGAAATTGGTTGTCCTTGACCTCCTTCTTGGGGCGCATATAGATCTTCAATTGAAACACTTTGGATGTCTTGTAAATTGGGTCCATCATCTTCACAGTTAAAGAATGAAATTAGCATAATTGATAGTACTAATAATTTGATAGTTTTCATGTAATAATTTTTAATGTTTATTAATCAATTTAAATTGTGTTTAATTCTCAAATAGTAAATCCTTCCACTTAGACTTGAAATATTTTCTGTATCTAAGTAGTTGAATATATTTTCAATTCCACCTGAAACCATAGTTTTGGAATTTATTTTTTTATTCAGACTTATATTAGTTGTAAAGTGCCCCTTTACAAATGTGTCATATTTATCTAAATAGTTGTTAGAGTTGCTGTCAAATAAACCATATTTGCTTCTGTACCTTAATCTTAAGTTAGCACTAAATTTTTTTTCAAGATTATTATAGTTCACCTTAAAGACACCCATATGTCTTGATCTGTTGTATAGGCCAAAATAATCAGATTTTTTAAGCCTAAAAGCGGGAGAAGTAGGAGTTAATCTTGCAAAAATTTCACCATTTTCAAATGCGTTTCTTGCATCCAAATCAAACGCATAAAGTAGTTGATAACCAAGTGTAAAATTTAAATAATTATCAGTTTTGAATTTTGTTTTTATATCAAAACCAAAAGTTGATACATTATTCACATTATAATAAGAAAAAACATTTTGACCATTTGTTTTATTTGCTATCACTCGATAATCAATCAAGTTTTTAGCAGAATTATTAAAAACATTTACAGACATATTTATTTTTTCGTTTAAATCTCTATTGTAACCAACATTTAATCCAAAAGAACTTTCCGGACTTAGAGGTTCTTCAAACTCATCAATTGGGACGATAATATTTGCGATTTGCCCTTCATTTATTAATTGATTTAATACATCTTCAACTACATTATATCCTATTACCGAATAACCAATTGTTGAATTAGAGAAGTTGAAATATAATTGCCTGAAATCAGGGGTTTTATAACCATATCCTGCGGAAACCTTTATTGATTCATTATCACCTATTTTATATATACCTGAAAATTTTGGACTAATTTGTGATTTATATTCTTTGTATTTGTCAAACCTACCTCCAAAAATCAAGTTAACTTTATCGTTTGGATTAAAGTCGTATTGAAAATAAATAAAAGGAGATTTCTGCTTTGGTTTAAGATCAAAATATGTTCTATTCAATGATTCGTATTTGTAACCTAGACCAAAAACTAATTCTTTTTGGTTATTTACTTTGTAAACTGTTTTAATTTCGGGCTTAAATAATATTTGATCATAAAAACTTTCACTAAATCTATTTCCTTGATCATCATCTAAAAATTCATCTCCAAAATAAGAAGTAAAATATATTTCCAAATCAGTTTTTAATTTATCTGATTCATGACTTACTATAAGGTTAATATTATCCTCGGCTGTAAAAGTTTCCCCACTTAAAGAGTTGGGTGCTATATTATCGATTAATTGAGCATAATATCTAGCATTAATTTTAACTTTCAAGCTTTCACTTATGTTTTGTCCAAACTTAATTTGAAGAGTATTTGTATTAAATTTATTTACAGTGTTTAAGCCATCGTCTTCGATGAGGTCATATCCGTCACTAGAATAATTATTAAAAAAAACGGATCCATAAAATTTTTTCTTTTTGTAATTTAAGTTAATGCTATTATCTAATGTTTTGTGTGTTTCATAAGTGCTGCTTAAATAGCCATTGAACCCCTCTGATGGTTCTTCAGTAATAATATTAATTACACCTGCAAATGCATTATTTCCGTAAAGACTTGATGAGGGTCCACGAACAATTTCTATTTGCTTTATGTTTCCTACCGAAATTCTATTTAAATCTAAAGTCCCTGCTAGTCTACCTACCAGTGGTTGGTTGTCGAGTAATACAAGTGTGTATTCAGAATCAAGTCCCTGCATCTGAATTCCCTCAGCTCCACCAAAATCAGAAACTGTTATTAATCCAAGTTCTTCATTAATTACATCAGAAAGTCTGGTAGCATTTGTTTTTTCTATAGCATCTTTTTTTATTACTGAAGCATTAAGTGGGAGAGATGAAACAGTTCTGATGGTCTTGGTGCCGGAAATTATTACTTCATCAAGGCTGTTTTCAATTGAATCATTATCTAAAAAAATAGCTTGGCTCCAAGAAAAAGAAGAGCATAAAAAGAGTAAATGTAGAAGAGTTATTTTTTTAAACAAAACTTAATTTTCGGCAAATATAAATACGTGTTTTAAATATATAATAACGAATAAAGTTCTTTTATATAGTGTAAGGTTCTATCAGTTATGAATTAAATAAAAAAAATAAAGTATCGGAGAAAAATATAATTAAAAAGTGACCTGGCTGGGGCTCGAACCCAGGACCCTCTCCTTAAAAGGGAGATGCTCTACCAACTGAGCTACCAGGTCAAATTTAATTACTTTGAGGCTGCAAATATAAAATGTTTAATTTATATTACAATGCTTTTAATAAAAGAATTAATGAATATAATTTTATTGGGTTATATGGGGGTGGGAAAATCTTTAATAGGCAAGCAACTATCGGATTTACTTAATCAAAATTTCATTGATTTAGACGCTTATATTGAAAAAAAGGAAGGAAAATCAATTCGTAATATATTTTCTGATTCTGGAGATATATATTTTAGAAAAGTTGAAAGTAAATTACTAAAAGATTGCTTGTCAAATAACAAAAATATAATTCTTTCGGTTGGTGGAGGTACACCTTGCTATTACAATAATATTTCTTTAATTAATTCAAGCAAAAACTTTTCTATTTATTTGAAAAACAGCAATATAGAGCTTTCAAAAAGACTTTTTAAAATCAAAAATAATCGTCCCTTGATTTCCAATATTGAATCTGAAGATAAAATGATTGAATTTGTTTCTAAACATCTCTTTGAAAGAGAGTTCTACTATAATCAAGCGTCTATTAAAATTAATTGCGAAGGTAAAGACTTGAATGCTATTTGTAGTTCAATTATTTCAAGTCTAAGCTAGGAAAGCAGTAATTCCGTTTTTATCAATTAAAACCTCCACGTGATTTTGAATTGAAGTTGATAATGATAATCCTTTAAAGTCAGCCTTTATGGGATATTTCTTATGATTTCTATCTACTAATACTGCTGTCTTTAATTTCTTAATTTTTGTTTCTAAAAAATATTTTACTGCATACATCAGGGTTGATCCAGAATTTAAAACATCATCAACTACTATTATGGATTTATTTTCATAATTATCTGAATCTAAAGAAACAATTATTTCATTTCTAGGATTTTTTTTATC
>VMCO01000020.1 GCA_008081325.1 Flavobacteriaceae bacterium | reverse complement strand
TTCCAAAATGTAGATTCTAAAAACTTTTCTTCAAAATCATTACTTGAAATATTTAAATCCAACCTGCTAATTATTTCATTAATTAACTCATTTTTATTGTAGGTTCTTCGAGGTTTAAAAAAATCATTTTCACTTTTAGTCGCAATCCCCCAAGCATTATCAATTGTTAAGATTGATGGGTTTTCAGTTATAAGCAATGCAATTGCACCAGCACCCTGTGTATATTCTCCAGTGGAGTTGAGTTCATATTTTGATAAATCAGAACTGACCACAATTGCTTTTTTCCCAGAGTTTCTAGAAACCCAATCAATTGTATTTTGAAGAGCATCTACTCCGCCAATGCACGCAAAGGTCATGTCTGTAACGTCGCAATTTTTTAAACATCTTTCTCCAAATTTTTTAGCAAAATATTTTTCAACTAAATCTGTGGCATAAGTAGCAGAGGGTTTAGATGCATCAAGTGCACTTTCAGTACCCATATAAATTCTTCCAATTTCTTCAGGCTTGATATTATTTTTTTCAAATAAGTCAATGAGTGCATTAGCTGCAAAAGACGAGGGATCTTCGTTAGAATCTGCAATCGCCATCTTTTCTAATCCAAGACCTTTATTTAATTTCTGAAAGTCTAAATTTCTTTTTTCGGAGAGTTGTTCAATCGACAAATAAATTGATGGAACATAATATGATATTGCATCAATACCTATTTTCTTCATAATCTTATAAAATTCCTAATTCTAATTTTGCTTCATCACTCATCAAATCTTGTGACCATGGCGGCTCAAAAGTAATCTCGACTTCAACATCTTTTACTCCTTCTACTGTTTTAACTTTTTCTTCAACATCAACAGGTAAGGTTTCAGCGACAGGGCAATTTGGTGTTGTTAAAGTCATTAATATTTTGACATCAAAATTTTCATTAACCATTATATCATAAATTAGGCCAAGCTCATAGATATCAACTGGAATTTCTGGATCAAATATTGTTTTGATTGTTTTAATTATTTTCTCACCTATAACATTAGGATCAAATTTTTGATTCGTCATTTAATTAGTTTTTGAAAATGCAATTGCATAAAATTTTATTTTTTTTATCATGTTGTTTAGGCCATTAGCCCTGTTTGGAGACAAATGCTGTCTCAAACCAATCTTATCGATAAAATCTAGACTAGCATTTATTATGTCTTCAGGTTTTTGATTTGAAAAAGTTCTAATTAAAAGACTTACTATTCCTTTAGTAATTATAGCATCACTATCTGCGTAAAATTCAATTAACCCATTATTCTTTTCTGCATGAAGCCATACTTTACTTTGACAACCTTTAATTATATTTTCTTCAATTTTATTGCTATCATCAATTACAGGCACAGATTTTCCTAACTCAATTAGATATTCATACTTGTCCATCCATGAGTCGAAGATATCAAATTCTTCAACTATTTGATCTTGTATGTCTTTTATTTTCAACTTTAGTTTTTTTTATAAAAATAGCAATAGAAATTAATTTAGTACAAACAAATTAATTAAACATTATGATAACATTGTTGATGCTTTTTTTAATGCATTAACAAGTGTGTCAATTTCATCTGTTGTATTGTAAAAACAAAAAGAAACTCTAATGGTACCAGGAATTTTGAAAAAATCCATTATCGGTTGAGCACAATGATGCCCTGTTCTAACGGCAATTCCTAAATTGTCAATTACACTTCCGATGTCATATGGATGAATGTCTTTAATGTTAAATGAAATAACCGATGTTTTATTTATTGACTCTCCGAAAATTTTTAAGCCGTCAATCTCAAGTAATTTGTCAGTAGCATATTGAAGTAAATAATCCTCATACTCCTTAATATTTTCTAAGCCTATTTCATTTATATAATCAAGCGCAATACCAGAAGCAATAACTCCAGCAATATTTGGAGTGCCCGCCTCAAATTTGTTTGGTAAATCAGAATAGGTAGTTTTTTCAAAAGTAACCTCATCAATCATTTCTCCACCTCCTTGATATGCAGGAAGCTTGTCAAGCCATTCTTTCTTTCCATAAAGAATACCTACACCAGTCGGACCACAAAATTTATGAGCTGAGCACACATAGAAATCCACATCTAATTCAGTTACGTCAACCCTAAAATGCGGAACTGCTTGAGCTCCATCAATCAGTACTGCAGCTCCAACACTGTGAGATTTATCTATAATTTCTTTTATATTATTCACTGTTCCAAGAGCGTTAGAAACGTGATTGACAAAAACTATTTTAGTTTTGTTTGATAATAGATTTGAAAATGCAATTAGATCCAATTCTCCATTGTTATTCATTGGAATCACTTTCATTTTAGCTCCTGTTTTTTCACAAAGCATTTGCCAAGGCACAATATTGCTATGATGTTCAAGTTGTGAAACAATAATTTCATCTTCTTTGCTTAAAAACTCGTTAAATCCACTAGAAACCAGGTTTATACTGTGGGTTGTTCCAGCAGTAAAAATTATTTCACTTGAACTTTTGGCATTAAAGTGAGTTTTAAATTTTTTTCTTGTGTCTTCATATTTTTCAGTAGCCAATTGACTTAAGGTGTGTACACCCCTATGAATATTTGAGTTTAAATTTTTATAATAGTTTGAAATAGAATCAATAACACAATTAGGAGTTTGTGAAGTTGCAGCATTATCCAAATATATGAGCTTGTTTCCGTTGACTGTTGTATTTAAAATCGGAAATTCTTTTCTAATTGATTCTATGTTATTTAAAACATTCATTTTAAATATCGAAGCCAATTTTTACCCCTAGTTTTTTAGCGATAATGTCATTAATTCTGTTTTTGACCTGAGGAATTCCCACACTTCCCAATACTTTATTAGCAAAACCATACATCAATAGTGCAGTAGCTTCCTTTTCAGGAATACCTCTAGATCTTAAATAAAATAAAGCATTTTGATCTAGTTGACCAACTGTACAACCATGCGAGCATTTAACATCATCTGCAAATATCTCAAGTTGTGGTTTTGTGTTAATCGTGGCTTTGTCAGATATTAGAACATTATTATTCGATTGAAATGCATTTGTCTTTTGAGCTTCTTTTTCAACCATAACTTGTCCGTTAAAAACTCCAACGGAGTTACCCCCAAATATTCCTTTGTAATCTTGATAACTATTACAGTTTGGTTTTTTATGATGGATTAATGTATTATGGTCAACATGTTGGTTTTCACCGATTATGGTTATTCCGTTTATGGTAGATTCTATTCTCTCTCCGTTTTGTGCAATACTTAAGTTGTTTCTTGTTAATTCTCCACCTAAAGAAAATGTATGTAGAGAATAATCACTATTTCTTTCCTGACTTACAAATGTATTATCAATCAAAGATGCATTGATTTTATCATTTTGAACTTTGTAGTGTTTAACAACAGATCTCACATTACAGTAGATTTCAGAAACACTGTTAACAAGAACACTATTTTCACTTAAGCTTTGGTGTCTTTCAATAATTTCTACTTGAGAATTTTCACCAACAATAATTAAGTTTCTTGGTTGGTAGAAAACAGATTCATTTTTACCGGTTGAAAAATAAATTACTTGTATAGGTTTGTCAACCTGAACATTTTTTGGGATATGTATAAAAGATCCTTCACTTGAAAAAGCAGTATTCAAAGAAGTGATTCCATCTTTTTTTGAAATTTTATCAAAATAATTCTCAATTAATAAGTCGTATTTTGATTGATTTAACGCTGATGATAAAATACAAATATCCATTCCATCGTGCGTTGTTTCTGAAAGGTGTGAACTGTATTTTCCATCGACAAAAATAATTTTATAAGATTCAACATCGTCTATCAAATATTTTTTTATGTCTTTAAATTCTAAAGCTTTAGTTTCAGATGGAAATAATTTATAGTCGTAATTAAGGGTTTTTTTTAATGAAGTATACTTCCAGTTTTCTAGTTTTTTTGTTGGAAAGCCTTCTTTTTCAAAAGTTTTTATTGCCTTTGTTCTTATTCCGTGAACATAGCTATCAATATCTTTTTGATCTTCAAAAGCTATAAAAGATGATAATAATTTTTCTTTTAATTGAGTCATGATTAACTTTTAATTTCCTCTTTAATCCAGTCGTAACCTTTTTCCTCTAATTCAAACGCTAATTCTTTACCCCCTGATTTCACAATTTTACCGTCAAATAAAACATGAACAAAATCAGGAACAATGTGGTCTAAAAGTCTTTGATAATGAGTGATAACCAATACTGCATTGTCTTTGCTTTTGAGCTTATTAACTCCATTTGCAACAATTTTTAAAGCATCGATATCCAATCCAGAATCAGTTTCATCAAGGATTGCAAGCTTAGGTTCTAGCATTGCCATTTGAAAAATTTCATTTCTTTTTTTCTCACCTCCAGAAAATCCATCGTTAATTGACCTAGAAAGAAATTTTTGATCTATATCCAATAAATCACATTTTTCTCTAAGCTTTTGGAGCATATCTTTTGCAGACATTTCTTTTTCACCCTGAGCTTTTCTAGTTTCGTTAATCGCGGTTTTAATAAAGTTTGTAGTTGTTACACCAGGGATTTCTATGGGATATTGAAATGACATAAAGATACCCTTGTGTGCCCTTTCTTCAGGTGAAACATCTTCCAAGTTTTCATTTTCAAATAAAATTTGACCGTCAGTCATTTCATATTCTTCTTTACCTGTTATGACAGACGCAAGTGTACTTTTCCCAGAACCATTAGGCCCCATAATTGCATGAACTTCCCCAGGTTTAATTTCGAGATTAATTCCGTTAAGAATATCTTTTTCTTCTACTTTGGCGTGTAAATTTTTAATTTCTAACATAATATTTTTTTATCCTACTGACCCTTCAAGGCTTATTTCTAATAATTTTTGTGCTTCAACTGCAAATTCCATAGGTAATTTATTTAGCACCTCTTTGCTAAACCCAT
Organism: Flavobacteriaceae bacterium; assembly: GCA_008081325.1. GTDB lineage: Bacteria > Bacteroidota > Bacteroidia > Flavobacteriales > Flavobacteriaceae > MED-G13. Next base: position 3,184 of record VMCO01000020.1, on the reverse strand, counting down.
TAACAATAAGAGCAATTGCTTTTTCGGTATCTATTCCTCTTTGATTACAATAAAAGATTTGATCTTCTCCGATTTTACTTGTTGTTGCCTCATGCTCGATTTGAGCAGATTTATTTTTTGTTTCAATGTATGGAAACGTGTGTGCTCCACATTCGTTTCCAATGAGAAGACTATCACACTGGGAAAAGTTTCTAGCGTTTTTAGCTCTTGGACTAATTTGTACTAGCCCACGGTAACTATTTTGAGATTTACCTGCAGATATTCCTTTAGAAATTATAGTTGATTTAGTATTCTCACCTAAATGAATCATTTTTGTTCCTGTGTCTGCTTGCTGAAAATTATTCGTAACCGCAATTGAATAAAATTCACCAACAGAATTTTTTCCTTTTAGAACACAAGACGGATATTTCCAAGTTACAGCACTTCCTGTTTCAACCTGTGTCCAAGAGATTTTCGCATTATTTTCACATAGCCCTCTTTTGGTGACAAAATTGAAAACCCCACCATTTCCATCACTATCTCCTGGAAACCAGTTTTGAACAGTACTGTATTTGATTTCAGCATCATCTAATGCAATTAATTCCACAACTGCCGCATGAAGTTGATTTTCATCTCTGCTTGGTGCTGAACAACCCTCTAGATAACTCACATAACTTCCTTTGTCTGCAACTACTAATGTTCTTTCAAATTGTCCTGTTCCGGCCTCATTAATTCTGAAATATGTTGAAAGCTCCATTGGACATTTAACTCCTTTTGGGATGTAGCAAAAAGATCCATCACTAAATACTGCAGAATTTAAAGCAGCGTAGTAATTATCTGTCTTTGGTATTACTGTTCCTATATATTTTTTTACAAGTTCAGGGTGCTCTTTGATTGCTTCGTTCATTGAACAAAAAATGATTCCTTTTTCTTTTAAAGTGTCTTTAAAAGAAGTTGCAACAGAAACTGAATCAATAACAACATCTACTGCAACTCCAGCTAACTTTTTTTGTTCATCAACAGAAATCCCTAATTTTTTGAATGTTTCGAGAAGTTCAGGGTCAACTTCATCAAGACTGTTATATTTTGGCTTATTTGATGGAGCAGAATAGTATGAGATTTTCTGTAAATCCGGTTTTTCATATTTTACGTTTGCCCACTCAGGCTCGCTCATTTCTTTCCATTTTTTAAAAGCATCTAATCTCCATTCTGTCATCCACTCTGGCTCTTCTTTTTTCTTTGAAATAGCAATAATTATTTCTTCATTTAATCCCACGGGAAGAGTGTCAGACTCGATGTCCGTGTAAAAACCATATTCGTATTCTTTGGTTTCTAACTCTTTCTTTAAATCATCTTCTGTATACTTACTCATAATTTTTATAATGAAAAACTTTCTCCACAACCACAGGTTCTGTTAGCATTCGGATTAACAAATACAAATCCCTTGCCATTAAGACCTCCTGAATACTCTAATGTAGTACCAACTAGGTAGAGTAAACTTTTTTTATCAACTACAATTTTGATCTCATTATCTTCAAAAAGTTTGTCATCCTCTTTAAGATTATTGTCAAATTTTAAATCATATGATAAACCAGAACAACCACCGCTTTTTACACCAACTCTAACAAAGTCAGAAGTATGGTTAAAACCGTCATCTTCCATTAATTTTATTACCCTATTTCTTGCAAGGTCTGTTATACTGATCACACCACTAAATTTAAATGGACAACAAATATACAACATAACCACATTTTTTTATTAAAAAATTATAATATTCCTGATTTGATTAACAGACATTTAACGAAAACAATGTAAATTTGCCTTCATGTTAGAAAATAAGAACAAAAACCTAACAAAATTAGAGGATTTAGGAGAGTTCAATTTGATTGATCTTCTTACTAAAAACTTAAAAATAAAACATAAGTCAACTATCAAGTCAATAGGTGACGATGCCGCAGTTTTAGATTATAAATCAAAAAAAGTATTGGTTTCAACCGATTTTTTAGTCGAAGGAGTTCATTTTGACCTTTCATACATGCCATTAAAACACCTTGGATATAAGGCTGTTATGGTGAATCTTTCGGATATATACGCAATGAATGGTATTGCAAAACATATTACGGTTTCAATCGCTATTTCAAATAGATTTACTCAAGAGTCAATGGAGGAATTGTACGCTGGAATTACATTGGCTTGTGATAAATATGATGTTGATTTTGTAGGTGGTGATACCACATCTTCAGTTACAGGATTAACCATTTCAGTGACTGCAATTGGAGAAGCTAATTTAAAGGATATTGTTTACAGAAATGGTGCAAAACCCAATGATTTAATTGTTGTTTCTGGAGATTTAGGTTCAGCATATATGGGGTTAAAAGTTCTAGAAAGAGAAAAAGAAGTATTCAAGGTAAATCCTAAGAATCAACCAGATTTAGATCAGTACACTTATTTAATTGAGAGACAATTAAAACCAGAAGCTAGAAAAGATATAGTTAGGCTTTTTGAAGAGTTAAAAGTTAAGCCAACCTCTATGATTGATGTAAGTGATGGACTTTCATCAGAGCTATTACATATATGTAAACAGAGTGAAGTTGGATGTGATTTATATGAAAACAAAATACCTTTAGATCCACAGTTAATTTCTACTTGTGAAGAGTTTAAATTAAACATTACAACATTGGCTTTAAACGGAGGGGAAGATTATGAGCTTTTAATGACTATTTCTCAAAAAGATTATGATAAAATAAAGGGGAATCCAAATCTAACAGTTATAGGATATATTAAAGAAAAAAATGCTGGTGCAAACCTTGTTTTAAGAGATAATTCTATAGTTGAATTAAAATCAAGAGGCTGGGGGTCAAAAGAAGATTAATTATGAAAAGATTTTTGTTTTTATTGATTTTATTTATTTCTGTTTTTAACATCTATTCAGCTGATTATTATGTTTCTTCATCTGGGACTGATAATGAAAGCTGTGGAGCTATTGGTACTCCTTGTCAAACAATTCAATACGCTATAAATAAACTTAGTGCTGGTGATACTCTTTATATAAGAGAGGGAACATACAGAGAGACGATTACTATTACAAATGATGGTTCATCTGGTAACTTAATCACCATACAAAATTATAATAACGAGATTGTTACAATCGATGGCACAACTGATATCACTGGTTCATGGAGCACATATAATGATGTTTCTGGCG
>VMCO01000161.1 GCA_008081325.1 Flavobacteriaceae bacterium | reverse complement strand
TTTTGATTAAAATTTGAGAACAAAATATTCAGATAAAAATAAAATAAATGTTATCACCTTAGGGTGTAGCAAAAATACCTACGACTCGGAAGTTTTGATGGGTCAACTTAAATCTAATAATAAAAATGTTGTTCATGAGCAAGAAGGAAATATTGTTGTAATTAACACATGTGGATTTATTGATAATGCAAAACAACAAAGTATTGATACAATTCTTGATAATGTTAAAAAGAAAAATGACGGACTAGTTGATAAAGTATTTGTAACTGGTTGTTTAAGCGAAAGATATAAGCCTGATTTAAAAAAAGAAATACCTGATGTTGATGAGTATTTTGGAACTACTGAGATGCCTTCGTTGCTTAAGCATTTAGGAGCTGATTATAAACACGAATTAATTGGTGAAAGACTTTTAACCACACCCAAAAATTATGCATACTTAAAAATTTCAGAGGGATGTGATAGACCATGTAGTTTCTGTGCAATTCCGCTGATGAGGGGTAAACATAAAAGTGTTCCAATCGAAGATTTAGTTTCTCAAGCCAAAGTTCTTGCAGAAAAAGGAATTAAGGAGCTAATTTTGATAGCCCAAGATTCAACCTATTATGGGATTGATCTTTATGGGAACAGAACATTATCTAAATTATTAAAAGAGCTTGTTCAAGTTGATGGAATTGAATGGATAAGACTTCACTACGCATTTCCTAACGGATTCCCTGAAGATGTGCTTGAAGTAATGAAAGCAGAGCCTAAAATTTGTAATTATATAGATATTCCACTACAACATATCTCAAATAAGATTTTAAAATCAATGAAAAGAGGTGCTTCGATGGAAAAGATAAATGATTTGCTTGATACTTTTAGAAAAAAAGTTCCTGGGATTGCCGTAAAAACAACTTTGATCGTTGGCTATCCTGGAGAAACAAATGATGATTATGAATTATTAAAAGATTGGGTAAAGAAAACTAAGTTTGATCGTCTAGGCTGTTTTACTTACTCTCATGAAGAAAATACAGGTGCTTACTCTCTCAATGACGATGTACCTCAAGAATTAAAAAATGAAAGGCTAAATGAGATAATGGAAATTCAATCACAAATTTCTTGGGAGCTCAATCAGCGTAAAATCGGTAAAAATTTTAAGGTGTTAATTGATAGAAAGAGGGGGAGTTATTATGTCGGAAGAACACAGTACGATTCTCCTGATGTTGATAATGAAGTACTAATTAGTGCCGACTCTAGCTTTCTAAGGGTTGGAGAATTTGTAAATGTTAAAATAATTGACGCCTCAGATTTTGATTTATACGCTGAGGTTAATTAACATAAAAAATAGAGTTTACTAAAAATAATTTACCGTTCTCCCAAAAATTTCTAAACATCACATTGTCTGTGAAATATATTATATTACCCCTTCCTATTCTCTCATGGCCAAAAACTAGTGAATTTTTAAATTTATTTTTGATTTTATCACCAACAAATCCTATTGTTGAATCATCATCTTCGTTAATTTTACCAACATTGTAGCCTGTTTTCAAATTTTCGTAAGTTGAAGTTGATGTTTTTAAAGAATAATATTCGTTAGGATATCCAAATGCTAATGGATGAGTATTATCTAAATTAATCTTGAATATAGCACCTGATAGATAATTTTGAATCCTATTTCTGTTTAAGTCCTCATATTTTACGTCTTCTTGTTTATTTTCAGACTTATTTCTCTTTAATTTAATAGAAAATCCGTCTTTATCAGTAAAGATTCTGATAGCATTTTCAAAAGCAATAAGATTACCACCTTTAGAAATCCATTTTCTAATTTTTTCAAGATTAGCTTCATTTCCAATTGACCCATAATATCCACTTGGAATAATTAATACATCAAATTGATTCAATTCAATATTTTTAAAGTTATCAACGTTGAGATGAGTCAAAGGATATTTTAGTTCTTGCTCAAAAAAGTGCCATATAGCTCCATAATTTAGAGAAGATACTCTATTGCTGCCGTCTTCACCTGAAAAAATTGCAATCTTTTTATTCTTTACTAGTTTCACTGAATCAGAACCTAAATCAGGACCAAATTCTGACATACCAGAATAAATTGGATGAAGCTTAATGTTATTTTTATCAGCTAATTCGAATAATACTTTTTCATAAACTAAGTCAGTCTGATCACCTTTATAAATAATGACAGATCCTCTAGGTAAGGTCAAACCTCCGTTTCTAATTATTTTTTCATTATATCTTACCTTGATTTTATTTTCAATCAGATTTGATAAAAATTTTGCATCATTCATATGGTTCCATATACTGGCATATGCTACTGCATCTTCATCTATGATATTTTCTACTTTATTTTCTTTGTACTCTGAAGTTTCAATTTTTTTAGATGTGCTGTATGCATTTACACCATAAACAAACGGAAGACTCCAAGCTGTTATATCATATGTCATTGAATCACTTAGCTTAGTAGTTCTTTCTAAAAAGACATCCACAAGTTTACCTTTTGCTTGGGAATTAGGAATAATCAAATCATTTGTTGTGGTTGTGTAACTTGTTATTTTATTTTTATTATAATTAAATGCATTTAACTTTTGAACTTTGGTAGAATAAAAATCAATTTCATGTTTTTTAAGAAATTTTGATAACTGATCAATTTTATCACTATCTCCGTTCATAATGTAATATGTGCTCTTATTTTTATTTTTGAAAAAATTAACAAACTCTTTATTTAATCTATCAGAATTTGCTGATGATATTTCAACCGTTGAAATACCCGCTACTGTATGATGTTTGACACGATCAACAAGGGTTAAATTTTTACCTTCTGAATTCAATATTCCAAGTCCTGCAACGCCTCCACCAGCTTGTTCATAAGTCATCCCAATTGCACCTAAGTAAGTTGGGTATGTATCACCATAACTGGGATATAGTAAATCAAAAATTTCTTTAGTAAAATAAAGCCAACCGTTTTCGTCAAAATATTTTGCATTATTTTTTCCAATCATAAATTGAAAATCTCTTTGCCAATTGGTAATTACTTCATGATATGGTTCAGCTGCAGGTGCAAAGTAATACGGTTCATTTATTCCTTGTTCATGAAAATCTACATGCACATGAGGCATCCATTTTTGATATTCTCTAAGTCTTTGTTGTGACTCGATTTGAGTGATCCACGCCCAATCTCTATTTAAATCAAATAGATAGTGATTAGCTCTTCCTCCAGGCCAAGGTTCAATATGTTCTCTTGAAATTTTATTTGTATTGTAGGGTGATGTTTTTGTTTGATTATACCAATTTGCATACCTGTCTCTTCCATCAGGGTTTAAACATGGGTCGATAATAACAACAGTATTTTGTAATAATTCAGCTCTCCCTGTTAATAATTCATAAACTGTTTGCATAGATGCTTCTGTAGAAGATGATTCATTTCCATGTACATTATAACTCAACCATACAATAGCTTTATCGTTTGATCTATTTTCGTTAACATCTAATGCAGACAGATTATTTAATCTAATACTTTCTATTTCTGCTATATTTTCTTTAGATGAAATAACAGCATAAAACAGAGGTCTTCTTTCATAAGTTTTCCCGTAATTAATCAATAAAATGTTTTCATTCATTTCTTTTGACACATGATCAAAGTAATCCACAACTTGACTGTGTCTCGAAAATTGAGTTCCAATATCATAACCAAGAAAATCAGAAGGGGATTTTAAGTTTTGACTGTTAATATCAATAACAGTTGTGAACAGAATAAAAAATTTAATAATTGATTTCATAATAAGTGGATTAGAATACGACCATCAAATATAAAAAGAATAATACAGTTCAGTATATTTGTTTATTATGAGTTTAAGAGAAATTGAATATACTGATATAAATGCCTTTAGTAAAGTACTTATTGACTATAATTCAAATAAGAAACATTTTACTGATTTAATTTCTAATTTTCCAAGTGTAGATAGTTTAACAAAACAAGTTTACTCTAAGTCAAAAAACTATAATCAATCGTTTAGAAGTTCTCTAGTTCAGGAGATCAATAATCAGTATGAGGGGATCAAACTTTCAGAAAAACAAAAGGAAAATATTAATAAGTTATCTCAAAAAAACACATACACAATTACCACGGGTCATCAATTAAATTTGTTTACTGGTCCTCTTTATTTTATGTATAAAATATTATCGGTGATAAACTTATGTGAAAAAATGCAAAAGAATGATGCTGACAATAATTTTGTGCCAATTTTTTGGATGGCTAGTGAGGATCATGATTTTGAAGAAATTAATCATTTTTTCTTTAAAGGTGAGAAGTTTTCTTGGCTAACTAATCAGAGTGGTATAGTTGGTGAATTTAAGCTAGAGGCGATTGAGGATCTTATCAATAGATTCGAAGATAAGATTAAAGATTCTACTTATTCAGCTGAAATTATCGCAATACTAAAAGACTGTTATTTAAATGCTAAGGATTTATCAAATGCAACTATGAAATTAGTTAACACACTATTTGCAAAATATGGTTTAGTTATAATTGATGCAAATAATAGAAATTTAAAAGCACTATTTAAAGATATAATTAAAAGAGAAGTAACAGAAAAGTTAATTTTTAATGAATCAAAAAAATCATTAAAAATATTAAGTGAGTTAAATTATGACATTCAAGCATACCCAAGAGAATTAAACCTTTTTTATGTCGAAAAAGAAAAAAGAGAAAGAATTATTGAAAAAGGTAATTTTTTTGAAACATTTAGTGGATCAAGAAAATGGAATTTAGAGGAGATTAAAATTGAAATTAATAATTATCCAGAAAAATTCTCACCCAATGTATTATTTAGACCAATATATCAAGAGTTTATCCTACCAAACATATGTTATGTTGGTGGCCCTGCTGAGGTGTCATACTGGATGCAGTTAAAGTCTGTTTTTGACAGTATTGACTTAGAATTTCCGATTATCTTGAACAGAAATTCTGCTTTAATATTAGAAAAAAAGTTTCTAAAAAAAATGAAAAAATTAAATATAACTCTTGATGAAATATTCTTACCTGAAAATATTTTAAAAGATAAGTTAGTCAAAGGCTATTCAAAGTTAGAATTAGATTTTACAGCTTTAAAACAACAATTATTTAAGCAGTTTGCAGAACTAAAGGAAATAGCTAAGAATACGGATAAATCTTTTATTGGAGCACTTAATGCTCAAGAAAAAAAGCAAATAAATGGTCTGGAGAAGCTTGAAAAAAAATTAATTAGTTCTGAAAAGAAAGTTCATCAAGAAAAAATTAATAGAGTTTTAGAAATTAGAAAACAGATATACCCTAATGGTAAACTACAAGAACGTTCTTCTAATTTTTTAGAATTTTACATTAATGAAGGTGCAAATTTTATTGATATTGTCAAAAATAATTTAGATCCTCTAAATCAAAAATTTTCAATAATTGAAATTTAATAATTATACAATTCTATTCTTTTTATTTAAAGAATCAATTTCTATTTTTACACATGCAAAATAACGTACTAATTCTCGATTTCGGGTCACAGTATACTCAATTAATAGCTCGTAGGGTAAGAGAATTAAATGTTTATTGTGAAATACATCCATTTAACAAAATCCCAAAAAACTTAAATTCTTATAAGGCACTTATTCTTTCGGGTAGCCCTTATTCTGTTAGAGAATCAGACTCTCCAAGAATCGATTTAAAAAATCTGTTAAATAAATTTCCTACTCTCGCTGTTTGTTACGGAGCTCAATTAATAGCACATGAAATGGGTGGTGTAGTAGCTGCTTCTAATATTAGAGAATACGGAAGAGCTAATCTTTTTTTCACACACAACAATTCAGTTTTATTTGAGGGTATAGAGAATAATACCCAAGTTTGGATGAGTCACAGTGACACAGTGAAAAAGCTTCCAAAAAATTCTTTGCTTTTGGCTAGTAGTGACGATGTTGAAAATGTTGCTTACAAGTTTTCGGATAATGTGTACTGTCTTCAATTTCACCCCGAGGTATATCATACACTTGAAGGAAAAAAAATATTGGAGAATTTTTTAACTAAAATTAGCTCTCTAGATCAAACATGGACTCCAGATTCTTTTATAGAAACAACAATAAGCGAGTTAAAAAATAAAATAGGTGATGATAGGGTAATTCTTGGACTTTCGGGTGGTGTAGACTCTTCAGTTGCGGCTGTTCTTTTGCACAAAGCGATAGGTAAAAACCTACATTGCATTTTTGTAAATAATGGTTTGCTTAGAAAAAACGAATTTAACGATGTATTAGATCAATACAAAGAGATGGATTTGAACATAAGTGGAGTAGATTATTCTAAAGAATTTTATAACGAACTGAATGGTGTCTCTGATCCTGAAAAGAAAAGAAAAATAATTGGCAGGGTTTTTATTGAAGCTTTTGAAAAAGAATCCAACAAAATAAAAAATGTCAACTGGTTAGCGCAAGGCACAATTTATCCCGATGTTATAGAAAGTATTTCTGCTACAGGTGGTCCTTCTGCTACTATAAAAAGCCATCACAATGTTGGTGGTCTTCCAGATTTTATGAAACTCAAAGTAGTAGAACCTTTGAAACTTTTGTTTAAAGATGAAGTTAGAAGAGTTGGTAAATCTCTAAATATCAATCACAAAATTTTAGGTAGACACCCTTTCCCTGGCCCTGGATTAGCTATTCGTATATTAGGCGAAGTAAATGAAGAAAATGTTCAAATGCTTCAGGAGGTTGATCATATATTTATACAGGGATTGAAAGATTCAGGCTTATACGACAAAATTTGGCAAGCAGGAGCAATCCTTCTTCCTGTTAAGAGTGTAGGTGTCATGGGAGATGAAAGAACATATGAGAAATGTGTTGCATTAAGAGCTGTTGAAAGCACTGATGGTATGACCGCTGATTGGGTAGATTTACCGTATAAATTTCTACAAGACATTTCAAATAAAATTATTAATCGCGTTAAGGGGGTAAACAGAGTGGTATATGACATTAGTTCAAAACCTCCCGCAACAATAGAATGGGAATAGCTGATGATTAAAAATTATTTTAAAATATTTGTTTTCCTATTTTTTTTAAATTCTGTTTCCCAAAATATTGAAACTGTTGAAGTCAAAAAAGATCAAAAGATTTCAAGTTTTATAAGCGATTATGAAATTTCCGCAAGTGATTTCTTTATCCTAAACTCTAACTACACTAGTTCAAGATTTAATCACTCTGAGCTTGACTTAGATCAAAAAATATCTACAGGGGATTTGGTCAGAGTTTTTAAGATTTCTAAAAATAATGATTTAGAGGATATAAGTTTTATATCTCATAAAATTAAAAGAAGACAAAATCTTGCTCAGATATCATCAATTTATGGAGTTAGTGAATCCTTAATTCTTAAGTATAATGATGGTGTTGAAATTAGTAAAAATAATATCCTTAAAATACCTAGAATTATAAAATCAAACCTTTCAAAAGAAAATAGATTAAAATCTTACGTGGTTAAGCCAAAAGAAGGTAAATGGAGGATTGCTTATAAATATGGAATAAGTATACAGCTTCTTGAGGAAATGAATCCACAAATAGGAACAATACTGAAACTAGGTCAAAAAATTGCAGTACCAAATAAAAACGAAGTTGAACTAAAGACTGTTGAAGAAAACAGAGATTATTTTGAAATTAAAAATAACATCCAAATTTCCGTATTGGAACAAAAATTAGGCTTAAACAAAAACTCAATAATTAAGCTTAATCCTGAAATTTTAGACAGAATAGAAAAAGGAATCATTATTAAGGTTCCTGTTTTAACAAAAGCAAATGAAGATGTTATTAATCTTTCAAAAAAATCTCTTCAGGAAAATATTATCAATTTTGAAAAAAAGAAGTTTGCAGTAATTCTTCCCTTTAGACTTGATAATTTTGATTATGATTCCATACAGAAATCCACCCCCGTTTTAAAAAATGATAAACTTCTGAACATTTCTTTAGATGTTCTTTTTGGGGTTGAATTAGCGGTCAACTCGTATTCTGAACTTGGAATCGATGTTGAAATGGATTTGTTTGATAGTGCATTAAATAAAGAAGAAATTGATAAGATTTTATCAGAGAATAACTTTGAAAATTATGATTTTGTACTAGGTCCTCTAACAAACAATCAGTGCAAGTATTTCGTAAGTGCAAC
>VMCO01000182.1 GCA_008081325.1 Flavobacteriaceae bacterium | reverse complement strand
TGATACAATTCTAAATCAAAAAGAGTTTTATGACGCAGGCGAGCCAGTATACTGTATATATGTTGCGGTTGGTCAGAAGGCATCAACTGTTGCAGGAATTGCAAAAATATTAGAAGATAAGGGTGCATTAGCTTATACAACTATTGTTGCGGCAAATGCTTCTGATCCTGCTGCAATGCAGGTATATGCTCCATTTACAGGCGCATCCATTGGTGAGTATTTTAGAGACACTGGAAGACCCGCACTTATTATATATGATGATCTATCAAAACAAGCAGTAGCATATAGAGAGATATCTTTATTATTAAGAAGACCTCCAGGAAGGGAAGCTTACCCTGGGGATGTATTCTATTTACATTCAAGATTATTAGAAAGAGCGGCAAAAGTTATTAATGATGACTCTATCGCAAAGGAAATGAATGATTTGCCAGAATCGCTAAAGAAAATCGTAAAAGGTGGAGGCTCATTAACAGCACTACCAATCATAGAAACTCAAGCAGGTGATGTATCAGCATATATTCCTACAAATGTAATTTCGATTACTGACGGTCAAATATTCCTAGAATCAGACTTATTTAATTCAGGTGTTAGGCCTGCTATTAATGTTGGTATTTCTGTTTCAAGAGTTGGTGGATCGGCTCAAATTAAATCCATGAAAAAAGTTTCAGGAACTCTGAAATTAGATCAGGCTCAATTTAGAGAGCTTGAAGCATTTGCTAAATTTGGTTCAGATTTAGATGCCGCAACTTTAAATGTTATTGAAAAAGGTAAAAGAAATGTAGAGATATTAAAGCAAGCTCAGAATGATCCTTTCAAAGTAGAAGATCAAGTTGCAATTATTTATGCAGGTTCCAAAAATTTACTAAGAGATATTCCTGTTGATAGGGTTAAGGAATTTGAATCAGAATATATAAGAGTGTTGAACGATAAACATTCAGAAATTTTATCAACTATAAAACAAGGAAAATTAACTGATGAGGTTACCAGCACATTGGAAAAAGTTTGTGCTGATTTAGTCTCTAAGTTTTAAGGTATGGCTAATTTAAAAGAAATTAGAAATAGAATATCATCTGTATCATCAACGATGCAGATAACAAGTGCTATGAAAATGGTTTCTGCTGCAAAACTGAAAAAAGCGCAGGATGCTATTACCGCTATGCGCCCCTATTCTGATAAGCTTACCCAAATGTTAGTTGATTTATCTTCTTCTGTTGACTTTGAAAATGTTTATTTAAAGCCTCGAAAAGTGGAAAATAAATTAGTGGTTTGCATTACCTCAAATAGAGGATTATGTGGCGCATTTAACTCCAATGTTATTAAGAAATGTACTGAGATTGCTGAAACATCTACGGAGAATATATCCTTTTTGTGTATCGGTAAAAAAGGAGGAGATATATTATCAAAAAACTACGATGTTATTGAATCCAATAATGAGATATTTGATGATCTAACCTTTGAAAACATTTCTATTACTGCTGAATTTTTGATGAATAAATTTCTTAATAAAGAATTCGACAGTATACAAATTGTGTACAATAAATTTAAAAACGCAGCTACACAAATTGTAACCGAAGAACAATATCTTCCTATTGAAAATAATGATTCGGAAGATAGCCAAAAAGATTCAGCGGATTATATTTTTGAACCATCACAAATTGAAATTATTTCTGAATTAATCCCTAAGTCATTAAAGACTCAGTTATATAAATCTGTTAGGGACTCATATGCTTCTGAACATGGAGCCAGAATGACAGCTATGCATAAAGCAACGGATAATGCAACCGAGTTAAGAGATCAGCTTAAGCTTACCTACAACAAAGCTAGACAGGCTGCTATTACAAACGAAATCCTTGAAATTGTTGGTGGAGCAGAAGCACTAAACGGATAGTTCATTTACTCTCTTTTTGTTTTCCAATTATTATTCGTTTACTTTTAAGAAATAAACTTTTTTGGATTGGGAAAATTTTTGAAGCTATTTAGACAAACAATTATTTACGGGGTTGCTACTGTTTTTCCCAGAATAATTAGTGTTGTTCTTGTTAGAATTCACACTGACAAAAGTGTCATTAGCGAGGTTTCAGAGTTTGGAACTCTATCGCTTATTTTCTCATATATTATTCTTTTCAATGTTATACTTTCTTATGGTCTAGAAACTTCATTTTTTAGATTTTACAATAAAGAAGAAAACAAAAAAGATGTATTAAATACAGCTGCAATTTCAATAATTATTACTTCTATTTTGTTTGCTTCATTGTTTAGTATTTTCAAATTAAATATTTCGGAATTTACAGGAATTAGCACTGGTTATTTGAGCATCGTTGTATGGATACTTGTTGTAGATGCACTAACGGTTATCCCTTTTGCATATTTAAGGTTAAAAGGATCTGCATTTAAATACTCAACAGTTAAAATAATTAATGTGCTAGTTTACTTCTCACTAAATATTTTCCTTTTAATTTTCTTAAAAGATCTTGCAGGGACAAATGACTTTTTAAACAGTATATATATAAAAAACTATGAAGTAGCTTATATCTTTATTGCCAATTTAATAGCAAGTATTATTTCATTATTACTCTTAATTCCTTTTTATTTTGAAATTGATTACAAAGCCAACTTGAAATTACTTAAAAAAATGCTTGCTTATGGCTTTCCTATTTTAATATCAGGCTTGGCTTTCACAATAAATGAAACTTTTGATAAAATTTTATTAGATTTTTTACTGCCTGCTGCTATAGCGAAAACTCAGATTGGAATGTATTCAGCTTGTTATAAATTAGCAATTTTCATGACGTTATTTTCTACAGCTTATAAATTGGCAATTGAACCTTTTTTCTTTAGCGAGGCTGATAAGAAAAACTCAAGCAAAAGTTATGCATTAGTTCTTGAAACATTTGTCATTATTGGATCTTCTATTTTAGTTTTAGTTGTAGTTTCTCTTGATATTTTAAAAGTAATTTTTATCGGAGACCCTGAGTATTGGCAGGCAATGTATATTGTCCCAATAATTTTATTTGCTAATTTTTGTCTTGGAATTTATCAAAATTTATCTGTTTGGTATAAAGTTACAGACATGACAAAATTTGCTGCCTATATTTCATCAATCGGAGCCATAATTACATTGTTATTGAATATAATTTTAATTCCAAAATACAGCTATTTAGGATCAGCCGTAGCAACACTATTGGCTTACTTCACAATGGCATTTTTATCTTATTTTATTGGTAAAAAACACTATCCTATTCCTTACAACACCAAAAAAATATTATTCTATTTAATATTGTCTGTTTCTTTATCCTCAATATCCTTTTATGGTTTTAGAGACAACTTATTAATTGGAATTTCATGCATATTGATTATGAATCTTGTAATTTTGTTGAAGGAGAAAAGACGAATAATTAATTTACTTAAATTAATAAAATGATTGTTAGCATAATTAATAAGTCCAAAAACGAACTTCCTAAATATGAAACTCTTCTTTCTGCAGGAATGGATTTAAGAGCAAGTTTAGAATCCCCTATTATTATTAAACCTTTTCAAAGATTAGTTGTAAAAACAGGATTATATATTTCTTTACAAAGAGGCTATGAAGCTCAAATTAGACCACGAAGTGGTTTAGCGTTAAAAAAAGGAATCACTGTTATTAATTCTCCCGGAACAATTGACGCAGACTACCGTGGTGAAATAGGTGTAATACTCATTAATTTATCTGATTCAGATTTTGAGATTAAATCTGGGGATAGAATAGCACAAATGGTAATAGCAAAACACGAAACAATTTCATGGAAAGTGGTAGACAAACTAGACGACTCCGTTAGGGGAGATAAAGGTTTTGGAAGCACTGGAGTTTAGTATTTATTATGAAAAAAATTACTCTTTTAATGTCAATTATTTTTTTAAGCTCTTGCTCACTACTTTATAATGCTTCAAAAAATTCTAATGATGGTGACAGAAAATATTCGGCTCAAAAATCAATAAAAAGTGCTAACAAAAAAACAAACACAATAAACTATATTCAAGCTAAGGCTAAAGTTTCTTTTAGAGATAATAATAAGATGAAATCCAATACGGTTACATTTAGAATTTCTTCCAATAAGAAGCTGTGGGTTAATGCTTCACTTGGGGCAGCAAGAATTTTAATTGATCAGGATTCCATAAAATATTACAATAAAATAGAAAAAAACTTTTTTGTTACGGACTTTGACTACGTAAATAATAGGATCGGAATACAAGCAAATTTTCAGATACTTCAGAATTTACTTTTAGGGATCTTAATTGAAGAATTTTCTCCTTCTTCATTATTCAAAAGATTTGAAGACAGCTATGTGTTTAAAGAAAACAAATATTTATTAGAATCACAACCTGTTGAATCAACCGTTACAATTAATCCCTATAACTTCTCAATAATTAAACAGACATTTTCTGCTGATGAAAATCTATTTGAAGTTGTTTATGATGATTATATTGAAATTGAAAATCAAAATATTCCTACAAAGATTAAATTTTTAAATAATGGAGTATTAAATCTTAATATCGAGATAAAATCAATATCTGCCTTAGAGAAAATAAATATTCCTTTTAGGATACCAAAAAATTACAAGAGAATTGAACTAGAATGAATTTATCAAGAATAATTTTATTAATAATTCTCTTAATCGCTTCAGATATTAGCTCCCAAAACAAGCAAGATCTAGAAAAACAAAAAAGACAAATTCAAAACGACATAAAAAAAATTGAATTAAAGCTTTCAAACAGTTCTAAACAAAAAGATTTAATAATTTCTAATGCCGAGGACGTAAATTATAAAATCAGACTACAGCAAAATTTAATCAATAATATTAACAATCAATTGAATTTAATATTAGATGAAATTGACAGAAATGAAATCAAACTTTCTGACTTAAAAAAACGAGAGCTAACTCTTAAAGAAGAGCTGTCAAAAATGCTTTTGTCAGCTTATAAGAAGAAATCAAACTTAAATAAATTGATGTTTATTTTTTCTTCTTCATCTTTTCAGCAAGCTTTTAAAAGAATACAATATTTTAAGCAGTACGCAAATTTTCAAAAAAAAACATTGACAAAAATTAAAATCAATACTAATGAAATAAAAAATATAATTGTTGTTCTTGATTCCCAAAAGATTAATAAAAGGGATTTGGTAGATGAAAACGAAATAATAAAACGCGATTTAAGTAATGAGTATATTGAACTAAATTCACTAATAGCACAAGTAAATAAAAATCAAAAAAAATACTCTTCAGAAATTAAACAAAAGCAAAAACTGTCAAAGGAAATTGATAAAAAAATTAAGAAATTAATTGAAGAGGCCTTAGCAAAAGCAAAAAGAAAAAGTGGTGGATTTGAATTAACAGAAGAGGCACAACTTATCTCAAAAAACTTTAAAGCGAATAAAGGGAAACTACCATCCCCGGTAATTAGAGGGAATGTAGTTCTTGGCTTTGGGAAACAGCCTCATCCGATTGTCAAGACTACCACTATACAAAGCAACGGGGTTAGAATAAGGACATCTAGTGATGTTGAAGCAAGAACAATTTTTGACGGAGAGGTTTATTCGATTATTAAATCAAAAAATAATACTCACACGATTTTAATTCAACATGGAAATTTCTTTACAGTTTATAAAAACTTATCGGAAATATATGTTAAAAAAGGGGATAGACTAAACACAAAAGATTCCATTGGAAAAATTGCCACAGATTCCTTAAATGGACAAACTATTTTAAGCTTTAGTATTTTTAATAACGGAGTCCCGCAAAATCCAAAACTGTGGATCTATAAGATGTAATTTAAGAAAATAGAGCCTTTAATTCTGTAGCATCATCAGCCTTCATTTTACCAGCCAAAACAAGACTCAATTGCTTTCTTCTTAAAGCAGCATCATATCTTTTTTTCTCTTCTTCCGTCTCAGGATGTATCTTGTCAATTTTGGTTGGCTTTCCTGAGCTATCTACTGCTACAAATGTGTATATTGCCTCGTTTGCTTTTATTTTTTTCCCACTTTCATCATCAACCCATACGTCAATAAAAACTTCCATTGAAGTTGTAAATGCTCGAGATACTTTTGCTTCAATGGTAACTGTAGTTCCTATGGAAATTGCTTTGCCAAAAGAAACGTTGTTAACCGAAGATGTTACAACAATTTGTTCAGCATGACGTCTTGCAGAAATACTAGCTGCTCTGTCCATTCTAGCTAATAATTCTCCACCAAATAAATTGTTTAATGCATTTGTTTCACCAGGCAAAACAGAATCAGTAAGTATTGTAAGTGAATCTTTAGGAGTTTTGATGTCTATAGATTTAGTTTTTTATCAAAAGCCAAGCATTTATATCTTGTGCGTATCTTATTTCAGCTAATGCTAATCTAGCTTCTTCAACTGTGTCATAGCTATTGTAGGCAACTTGTAATAAACCAAATTTGTTAACACCCACTTTTCTAGCCTCCATAAAACCTTTACTTTTTAATTCGGCAATCATTTTTAATGAATTTTCTTCAAGCATAAAAGAACCAGCAATAATGTGAAAATTACCATACTGCTTCTTGATTGGCAGCTTTACAACAGGTAATGTTGAGTTGATATTAAATGTGGCTTTTTGTATTTTTTTCTCAATTTCTAAGTTGGCTTGAGCATAAGATGCTTGATTAAATTCATTAACACTATCAAAATAACTTTTTGTAAAAATTCCAGTTAATGCAAAGAAGACTATTAGAATTGCAGCGTATTTTAAATAAGAGTTACCAATACGATTCCCCGTTCTTTCTATTTGTGGAGAATCAATAGAATTTAATCCATAAGAACTTTTTAAGAAAATTGAATTTTGACTAGGAATAAAAATGTACTTATCCTTTTTCAATGAGATAGAGCCAATATTCTTAATTTCAAAATAACCCTGTTTTTTTAATTTTTTGTGAGATTTAATAACCCATTTATTTAGTTTATCATCTGCAACTTCATAACTAATATTTTCAGATGAGGAAATTCTGTTAATTAATAGACCATCATTTTTAACTAAACTCTTATTAAACGTAATTTCTTTGTTTGGAGGGAAAATTTTTGATCCATCTGAACTAATTTTTGCAGAAATATTTCTAGCGACAAAAGCTCCAAAATTAGGAACAATCACACAATCGTGTTCTTGTAATAAATTAAATATATGATTACTAATTTTCATGGTGATGGCTATTGAAAACTAAGATATAAAATTAAATGAAATATATTATTTTAATAGCCTAGTTTTTTACGAACTCTGTTTAAAACTTGGTCAGCTGTAACCTTAGCTTTTAAAGATCCTTGGATTAGGATTTTCTCTACTTCATTTGGATTTGAAATGTAATAATTATAACTCTCTCTTTCTTTAGAATATTTACTAATAATCAGTTCAATTAAATCTTTTTTTCCATGCCCATAACCGTAACCACCACCTTCGTAATTTTTTTTCATAGCTTCAATTTGATCATTATTTGCAATTAGGCTATAAATTTTAAAAAGGTTACAGTTTTTCCAATCTTTGGGATTTTCAAGTGCCGTAGAATCAGTTTTAATGGATTGAATTTGTTTTTTTAATTCTTTTTCTGAAGCAAAAATATTAATGACATTGTTTTTACTTTTACTCATCTTTTCCCCGTCAGTACCCGGTATTAGTTTAGCTTCTTCTTGCATATGCTCTTGAGGAAGAATAAAGGTTTCCCCATAAACATTATGAAATCTACTAGCCACATTTCTTGTAATTTCTAAATGTTGAAGTTGATCTTTCCCAACAGGAACAATATGAGCATCGTAAAGTAAAATGTCAGCGGCCATCAGCATTGGGTAGTTAAAAAGCCCAGCATTAACATCATCAAGCCTATCTTTTTTGTCCTTAAAGCTATGTGCAAGTGTTAGTCTGTTGAAAGGAAAAAAACAACTTAAATACCAAGTTAGTTCAGCGACCTGCGGAACATCACTTTGTCTATAGAAAATTGTTTTAGACGGATCTAGTCCACATGCTAACCACGCTGAAGCAGTATGCAGAGTATTTTTCTTTAATAATTCAGAATCCTTTATTTGAGTTAGCGAATGAAAATCAGCAATAAATAAATATGTTTCTACATCGTTTTTTTGCGAAAAATTAATTGCAGGAATAATAGCGCCTAAAATATTTCCTAGGTGAGGTACGCCAGTGCTTTGAACCCCAGTCAGTA